>USDI01000047.1 GCA_900553305.1 uncultured Lachnospiraceae bacterium | reverse complement strand
CCAGCAGCCGTTCTTGCGATTATGGGAACCGGTACGATTAAGGGATTTGCTTACACGCTTGCCTTAGGTATTGTATTGTCCATGTTTACCGCAATGGTAGTGACCAGAACCTTAATGAATATCTTCTATGCACTTGGTGCAAAGAGCGAGAAGCTTTACGGAACAGCCAAAGAGAAGAAGGCCGTAAACTTCACCTCTAAGAAAGCAGTATTCTTTACCATTTCCATCGTGGCAATTTTAAGCGGCTTTGTATTTATGGGAATCAACAAGGCCGGTGGAAAGAATGCACTGAATTACAGCCTTGAGTTTATGGGTGGTACATCCACGAACGTAACCTTTAATGAAGATATGTCCTTGCTTGATATTGATGAGCAGGTCGTACCGTTAATTGAAGATATTACCGGTGACGGTAATGTCCAGACACAGAAGATCGACGGAACAACCGAAGTCATCTTCAAGACACGTACTCTAGATGTGGCAGAACGTGAAGAGTTCAAGAATGCCATGGTTGAAAACTTCAATGTGGACGTGAACAAGATCACGGCAGAATCCATCAGCGCAACCGTAAGTAATGAGATGCGTTCCAATGCGATTATTTCCGTGCTGATTTCAGCGGTATGTATGCTGATTTACATCTGGTTCCGGTTCAAGGATATCCGTTACGGTGCAAGTGCCGTAGCTGCCCTGTTGCATGACGTACTGGTTGTGCTTGCATTCTATGCGATTGTGAGAATTTCGGTTGGTAATACCTTTATTGCATGTATGCTGACCATTGTTGGTTATTCCATCAATGCGACCATCGTTATCTTCGACCGTGTTCGTGAAAACATGCAGAACATGAGTAAGAAGGACAGCCTGGAAGATATCGTGAACACCAGTATTACCCAGACCTTATCACGAAGCGTATTTACTTCCCTGACAACCTTCATCATGGTTGCAACGTTATATGTATTCGGAGTTTCTTCCGTAAAGGAATTCGCACTTCCACTGATGGCAGGTATTCTTTGCGGTACGTATTCTTCCGTCTGCATTACCGGATCTTTGTGGTTAGTGCTTCGTAAAGTTTTTCCGCAGAAGAAGGCATAATCAATAAGAATGATAAAAGGCTTGCTGCTTGTATGGCGGCAGGCCTTTTTTGAGCAGAGCACTTAATGAAAGCAAGTCGAAGACGCAGCTTGAATTTAGTGCGAGCCATACATGTGCACTTAGCAAAAGCAAGTCAGAGACGTAGCTTGAGCTTAGTGCAGCAGGTAGAGCAGAGCAGGCTTAGTGAAAGCAGGTCAAAGGCGCGGCTTGAACTTAGAGAGGGCAGGGAAATGGCTAAATGGATGCTGGCTGCCAGGAAGGCAGATTTTAATGCAATTGCGCAGAAATTTCATATATCACCGGTGCTGGCAAGGATTCTCCGGAACCGGGATCTTATAACCGAAGAGGAAATTGACCGGTTTTTGAACGGGACACTTGCAGATCTTCATGATCCTTTTTTATTAAAGGGAATGCAGGAGGCTGGTCAATGCCTTTTCCGGAAGATCGGGCAGAAGGTGAAAATCCGGATTATTGGGGATTATGATGTGGATGGCGTGTGCTCTTCTTATATTCTGCTGCGGGGCCTGCGGCTTCTTGGCGCAGATGTGGATACGGTGATTCCACATCGGATGAAGGATGGATATGGACTGAATGACCATTTGATTGAACAGGCAGAGGAGGAGGGGATTGATACGATCCTGACCTGCGATAACGGGATTGCCGCAGCCGACCAGATCCGGCTTGCAAACTCTTATGGAATGACGGTTATTGTGACCGACCACCATGAAGTTCCTTATGAGGAACAGGAGGGAGAACGGCGCTACCGGCTGCCGGAGGCAATTGCCGTGATAGATCCGAAACAGGAGGACTGCCCGTACCCTTACAAGCAGATCTGTGGGGCAGTCGTTGCTTATAAGCTGATTCAGTATCTGTTCCGGGAAGCACAGAATATCCAATGGACAGGGCAGGACGGTGAGAGTATAAGTGGGCAGGCTGCGAGGGATTTGTTACAGGAACTTTTAAGCTTTACGGCACTTGCGACGATCTGCGATGTGATGGAATTAAGAGACGAAAACCGGATTCTGGTGCGTGAGGGCCTGAAAGAAATGGCGAAGACCACGAATTACGGACTGAAAGCGCTTCTTCAGGTAAATGAATTGTATGGCAAGCCGCTTTCCCCATATCATGCGGGCTTTGTGATCGGGCCGTGCCTCAATGCCACGGGACGTCTGGACACCGCGAAGCGGGCACTGGAGCTTTTTGATGCGCCAACACTTCAGGAAGCGGCAATGATTGCAGCGGATTTAAAGAGCATGAATGAAAGCCGCAAGCAGATGACCGAGGAGGGCGTAAAGCTTGCCACGCAGCAGGTGGAACAGGAGCTTTCCGGGGATGATATCCTTGTGGTATATCTTCCGGACTGCCATGAATCACTGGCGGGAATTATTGCAGGAAGAATCCGTGAGAAATATCATAAGCCGGTATTCGTACTGACCAGTGCAGAAGAGGGCGTAAAGGGAAGCGGACGTTCGATCGAGGCGTATTCCATGTACGAGGAGATGAATAAGGTGAAGGAGCTGTTTGCCAGGTTTGGAGGACACAGACAGGCGGCAGGACTTACGCTGGCAGCAGAAGACGGATTCAGTGACGAGCAGCTTGCTGACCGCTTCAGGAAGGCGTTGAATGTCAATTCTGCCCTGACCAGTGAGGATTTTGAAGAAGTCGTACATATTGATGTGGCCCTCCCGCTACAGCTTGCTGACCGGAATTTCCTTACCGAACTGGAAAAATTAGAACCCTTTGGCGTAGGAAATCCGAAGCCGCTTTTTGCCAGAAAGCAGATCAGTATTTTATCCATGGCAAAGCTTGGGAAAACGGGAAAATACCGCAGAATCCGGATTGCGGATGAGCAGGAAAAGTCTTATCAGGCGGTATACTTTGGGGATGGAGAAGAATTGGATCGGTATCTGATGCAGAAGTATGGTGAAGAACGGCTTATGCAGGGCTACCGGGGAGGATTGATGCAGGGACAGATGGAAATCAGTATGGTCTATTATCCACAGGTTAATTCCTATAACGGACGCGAAAGCATCCAGATCGTAATTCAGTATTATCAATAAGGAATAAAAAGAGAACAGGGAACGACGGAACAGCTCTGAAAGAGAGGAAGGAGAAGAGGAATACGATGATTACGACAGTGACATTAAATCCGGCAATTGATAAGACCATAACAACATCAAGCCTCCTGCCCGGGCAGGTCAACCGCAGCGAAAGCGTGAAGAATATCGCAGGAGGAAAGGGCATTAATGTAACGAAGGTGTTACGGCAATATGGGAATTCCGTATGTGCCCTTGGATTTCTTGGAGGCTATACCGGAAGATTTATTGAAGAATATGTGGAAGGTCTTGGGGCAGAGAGTTCTTTTACACGGATTGCCGGCGAAACCCGTACCAGTACGAATGTTTTATCCCAGGATGGTTATGTAACGGAAATTTTAGAGCCCGGCCCGGTGATTACCAAAGAAGAAAAGGATCAATTTCTGCAAACCTACAGGGAAAAGATTTCCGGAAGTGAGTTTGTGGTGCTTTCCGGAAGCGCACCGAAAGGTCTTCCTACAGATATTTATGCACAACTCATTGCACTTGCAGATAGGCAGCGGATTCGTACTGTTTTAGATACGAGCGGGGAACTGCTGGTACAGGGAGTAAAGGCGAGGACATTTTTAATTAAGCCAAACTGCAAAGAACTGGAATATCTTACCGGAAGAAGGTTAAGGGAGCTTAGTGAGATCAAAGAAGCAGCCTTACAGCTTGTTGCGGAAGGAATTGTGCACGTGCTTGTTTCCATGGGAGAAAAGGGCATGCTGTATGCAGCGAAGGAAAAGTGCCTCTTTGCGAAAGCACCAAAGGTCAAAGCACTGAATACGGTCGGCTCCGGGGACAGCGCGGTAGCGGCTGCGGTCATGGCCTTGCAGCAGGGTGCTTCCATGGAAGATACTTTAAAGTTGTGCGTGGCAATATCGGCAGCAAATACCACAACACTGGAAAATGCGGTGATTCCGAAGGAATATGCTGCAGAGCTTCTTACACAGATACAGGTTACAGAGTTATAGGAATCCTGAATAACAGGCAATAGATGAGTACATAGCAAAGGCTCCCGGCATAACCGGGAGCCTTGCTATTCTTATGAGGGGGAGATAGTGAGTTATCAACTATCTATGGTGTTATCATACTGAATAAATGTGTTCAAAATGTGTCCGAAATCTAAAAAAATAGAAAGAATCTTAACAAATTCTTATCTATGTAAAAAGCAGGTAAAAAAGAATTTTGCTCTCTTTCTTATGACATTGAAAAAAAGCGTCAATCATGCTATCTTATTATATGGATTATTATGCCCTGGAGGTGTGTTTATGTTTGTATGTAAAGATTTACTTAAGGGACTTGACTACGAATGCGTGGCAGGTCAGGATACCACAGAGGTTACGGAGGTCGTGATTGACTCCAGAAAGATTACGAAGGGATGTCTGTTTATCTGTATCTGCGGATATAAGACGGATGGACACGATTTTGCCATAGAGGCTATACAGAAGGGCGCCGGTGTGCTTGTCGTGCAGAAGGATATTGTACTGCCGGAAGGGTATGAGGCAACTGTGATTAAGGTAAAGGATACCCGTTATGCCATGGCGTTCATTTCAGCAGCCTATTTCGGACACCCCGCAGACCGCCTGAAGGTGATCGGAATTACCGGAACGAAGGGGAAGACAACAACAACTTATTTAATCAAGTCTATTCTGGAGCAGTCCGGTTACAAGGTAGGGCTGATCGGAACGATTGAGACAATTATCGGTGATGAGCATATCAAGGCCAACAACACCACACCGGAATCCTTCCTGTTACAGGAGTATTTTGCAAGAATGGAAAAGGCGGGCTGTGAAATTGTCGTTATGGAGGTGGCGTCCCAGGGACTGAAATTACATAGAACGCAGGGATTTACTTTTGAGCTTGGCATTTTTACCAATTTAGAGCCGGATCATATCGGACCGAATGAACATGCGGATTTTGCAGAATACCGGATGTGCAAGGGACTGTTGTTTAAACAGTGCCGTCATGGAATTGTAAATAAAGATGATGAAAATCTGGAAGAATTATTAAAGGGACATACCTGTACGATTGAAACCTATGGTTTTGACAAAACTGCAGATCTGTATGCGGAGGACTTAGAGCTTGTGAAAAAGCCCGGAGAGCTTGGCATTGACTTTATGGTGAAGAGTAATGTAGTGGATGCGCCGGCAGATTTTCGTGTGGAGGTCCCGACTCCCGGTCGGTTCAGCGTTTACAATGCTTTAACGGCGATTGCCGTCTGCCGTCATTTCAAGGTATCCGTACCGCAGATTCAGAAGGCATTGCTTTCGGCACATGTGCGAGGACGAATTGAAATGGTTCCGGTATCTCCCGATTTTACCCTGCTCATTGACTATGCGCACAATGCGATGAGTTTAAAGAGCATTCTGACGACCTTACGGGAATATGAGCCGAAGCGGTTGGTATGTCTGTTTGGCTGCGGAGGGAACCGTTCCAAGCTCCGCCGTTATGAGATGGGCGAAGTGAGTGGCAATCTTGCTGATCTGACGATCATTACATCGGATAATCCGAGAGATGAAGAACCGCAGGATATTATCAACGACATCAAGACCGGCATGGCGAAAACGAACGGAAAGTACGTGGAAATCTGCGACCGGAAAGAAGCCATTGCCTATGCGATTCATCATGGGCAGCCGGGAGACATCATCGTGCTTGCCGGCAAGGGACATGAGGATTATCAGGAAATCAAGGGTGTGAAGTATCCCATGGATGAACGGGATCTGATCAAAGATATCCTTGCAGGAAAATAGAGTGTAACCAAACTTACAGAACAGGAACAAAACATGAATCATGGAACTTATGCAAATGTCATCATTGACATTTCCCATGAAAAAGTAGATAGACCGTTTCAGTACCGAATCCCGGACGCTTTGAAGGAGAAGCTGGCCGTTGGAATGTGTGTACAGATTCCCTTCGGTACGGGCAACCGGAAGAGAAAAGGATACGTGATTGAAATTACCGATAAAAATGAATATCAGGAAGAGAGAATCAAGGAAATTGACGGAATCGTTACTGATAATCTTCCGGCTGAAGCAGATGCCGTCCGGCTGGCAGCCTGGATGCGGCAGACCTATGGCTCGACCATGATTGCCGCACTCAAAACGGTACTTCCGGTAAAGCGCGCCGTCAAAGCAGTTGAAAAGAAAAAGCTCCGGCGTACTTTATCAACAGAAGAACTGACTTCCCTGCTCGGGGAGTGCATGCGGAAGCATCAGAATGCCAAAGCAAGGGTATTGCAGGAGCTTCTTACCGAAGAGGAACTTCCTTATGAACTGGTAACCGGGAAGCTGCATGTATCGACAGCAACCTTAAACAGTCTGGTTTCGCAGGGAGCAATTACGATAGAGAGCGAAAGCTGTTACCGCAATCCGGTGAGCCTGACGGTCACCGCAGAGTATGGACCTGAGCTTTCCGAAGAACAACAGTATATCAAAGAGCAGATTCTTTCCGATTATGATGAAAATATCCGGAAGACGTATCTCATTCACGGAATTACAGGAAGTGGCAAGACGCTGGTTTATTTAGCCCTGATTGAGGAAATGATAAAGAGGGGAAAACAGTGTATCGTGCTGATTCCGGAGATCGCCCTGACGTATCAGACGTTACTGCGGTTTTACAAACGTTTCGGGGACCGCGTGTCGGTGATGAATTCTTCCCTTTCCCAGGGAGAGCGGTTTGATCAGTGTGAGCGGGCAAGAAAGGGCGAAATTGATGTGATGATCGGGCCAAGATCGGCGCTTTTTGTGCCGTTTCCCAATCTTGGCATGATTGTGATTGACGAAGAGCATGAGGGGAGCTACATCAGCGAAAATGCCCCGCGCTACCATGCAAGAGAAACCGCAGAGTATCTTGCTTCTTTAAAGAAAGCATCTCTGGTGCTGGGGTCGGCAACCCCGTCACTGGAGGCTTATTATAAAGCAAAAAAGGGTGAATACCGGTTATTTACCATGAAAAACAGAAAAAATGGCGGAGAGCTTGCCAATGTCCGGATTGTGGATTTACGGCAGGAACTCCGGAAGGGAAATCGTTCGATTTTCAGCAGCGAGCTACAGGAACTGATCCGTGACCGGTTGGAGAAAAAGCAGCAAATCATGCTGTTTTTAAACCGTCGTGGGTATGCAGGCTTTGTGTCGTGCCGTTCCTGCGGCTATGTGATGAAGTGTCCGCACTGCGACGTGTCCCTGTCCCAGCATATCGGAGGGAAGATGGTATGCCACTACTGCGGGTATGAAACCGTCCAGCCGAAACGCTGTCCCGGCTGCAGTTCCAATTATATCCTTGGATTCAAGGCTGGAACCCAGCAGATCGAGAGACAGTTATATGAGCTGTTCCCGGGGATCCGGGTACTGCGTATGGACGGCGATACCACGAAGCAGAAGGGAAGCTTTGAAAAGATCCTGTCCGCTTTTGCGGAAGGGGAAGCGGATGTACTTTTAGGAACCCAGATGATTGTCAAGGGACATGATTTTCCGAATGTGACTCTGGTCGGGGTGCTTGCGGCAGACCTTTCGTTAAATGACAGCGACTATCGTGCCGGGGAAAAGACCTTTCAGCTTCTGACCCAGGCCGAAGGGCGTGCCGGGAGAGGAACGCTTCCGGGAGAAGCCGTGATCCAGACCTACCGCCCGGAGCATTATAGCATCCGGCAGGCAGCGAAGCAGGATTATGAAGCCTTTTACGAGGAAGAGATCATGTACCGGGAACTGCTGGAATATCCACCGGCAGGCCATATGCTGACGATCCTTGTGGTTTCCAAGGATGAAAAACGTTGTAAGGGACTGGCGGTACGGCTTGCGAAAGAAGCAGGAACCTATGTCCGTGTCATCGGACCGACCCCCGCAGCAGTATCGAAGGTTAAGGACTATTACCGCTATATGATTTACTTAAAATCCCTGAAGGAAGAGCCGATCCGGCAGGCGAAGGAGCGGCTGGAAGCTCTTTTAAACGGGTTTGAATTAAAGACAGAAAATGTCATTTTTGACTACGAATAACAGGAAAGGAGCCTTGAAATGGCAATCAGGAACGTAAGAAAAATTGGAGATCCGGTATTGAATAAGGTATGTAAGGAGGTCAGGGAGGTCAACGACCGTACCAGGGAACTGATTGATGATATGTTTGATACCATGTATGAAGCAGATGGCGTGGGACTTGCAGCACCGCAGGTTGGAATTCTGAAACGGATTGTCGTGATCGATGTAACGGGAGAAGATCCCATTCTCCTTATTAATCCGGTGATATTAAGTATCGATGGAGAACAGACCGGATACGAAGGATGCTTAAGTGTTCCGGGCAAGACCGGTGTGGTGACCCGTCCGAACCATGTGAAGGTGAAGGCTTACAATGCGGATATGGAGGAGTTTACCTTAGAGGGTGAGGAGCTTTTAGCACGTGCGATCTGCCATGAGCTGGATCATCTTGAGGGAAAGCTTTATGTGGACCGTGTGGAAGGAGAACTGATGAATACCGAGGATCTTAATGAGGAGTAGGAAGGAGAGAGAGGATGAAGATTGTATATATGGGAACACCGGACTTTTCGGTGGCACCGTTAAAGGCATTGATTGAAGCCGGACATACAGTTACTGCGGTGGTGACACAGCCGGATAAACAGAAAGGCCGTGGCAAAGAGGTTTCCATGACACCGGTGAAGGAATGTGCACTTTCCTATGGCATTCCGGTGCTGCAGCCTGTAAAGATCAAGGCACCGGAGGCTGTGGAGGAGCTCAGGAAATACGAAGCCGATATATTTGTCGTCGTGGCATTCGGGCAGCTCCTGTCCGAAGAAATTTTAAATATGCCGAAGTTCGGATGCATCAATCTTCATGCGTCCCTGCTTCCAAAATATCGTGGCGCGGCACCGATCCAGTGGGCGATTTTAAACGGGGACAAGGAGACCGGTGTCACCATTCAGCAGATGGAAAAGGGACTCGATACCGGAGATATGTGGAGCCGTGTGGTCGTTCCGATTGATAAAAAAGAAACCGGAGAAAGCCTTCATGATAAGCTGATGGAGGCAGGAGCCAGGCTTCTTGTAGAGACGCTGCCGATCATTGAAGCAGGGAAGATTATACCTGAAAAGCAGGACGAAAGCCTTGCAACATTTTATGCAGCGAAGCTGGATAAGGCGATGGGACATATCGACTTTACTAAGCCGGCAGAGGTGATTGAACGGTTTGTACGGGGGCTTAATTCCTGGCCGAGTGCGTATACCTTTTATAAAGGAAAGACTCTGAAGATCTGGGACGCCGATGTGGTGGAAGGAAAGGAAGGAGCCGTTCCGGGAAGTGTCATCCGGACCGGAAAGGAGTTCTTTGATATTGCCTGCGGCGAAGGGGCACTCAGGGTTTTGACCGTACAGCTGGAAGGAAAGAAGAAAATGTCAGTAAAAGACTTCCTGTTGGGCTATGATGTCAGGGAAGAGAACTTTGACGTAACAGGCTGAACTGCTACAAGTTGATAGATAAAGGAGGAAGAGACAATGTTTTACGGATATGATCCAACCTATATTTTAGTAATCATTGGGGCAATCCTTTCCATGATTGCCAGCAGCTTTGTACAGAGTACCTACAGTAAATATTCAAGAGTACCGAGCCGTACCGGAATGACGGGGGCTCAGGCAGCACAACGGATTTTACAGATGTCCGGAATCAGTGACGTGCGCATCGAGCATGTGTCCGGAAAGCTTACGGATCATTATGATCCGTCCCAAAAGGTGGTCCGCTTATCGGACAGTGTATATGGAAGCACCTCTGTAGCGGCAATCGGCGTGGCGGCGCATGAATGCGGACATGTGGTACAGCATCACAAAGGATATCTTCCGATGAAGATCCGTACCCTCCTTGTACCGGCAGCCAATCTGGGGTCTAAGCTTGGAATTCCGATTGTCCTGCTGGGATTGATTTTAGGTCTGGATTTCCACCTCCCGGACGGAACTTATTTTTCACTTGCACAGATCGGAGTGTATATTTTTACCTTTGCGGTACTGTTCCAGATCGTGACACTGCCTGTTGAATTTAATGCTTCAAGCCGTGCCCTGCATATGCTTCGGGATTACGGAATGCTTGCACCGGATGAGGTATCCCAGAGCGGTAAGGTGTTAAAAGCTGCCGCCATGACCTATGTAGCTGCAGCGGCAGCCGCAATATTACAGCTCCTTCGTCTGTTCATGCTGACGGGACGAAGAAGACGGGATTAGCACAGGAGATACGAAGTTGAACGAACGAGAACTGATTCTGGAGATGCTGATGGAAATTCTGGAAAGGGGAACCTATTCCCATCTGGTGATCCGGAATGTCCTGAATAAATATGATTATTTAAAGCAGCCCTCAAAGGCCTTTATCAAACGGGTGACGGAGGGCACAATTGAAAAACAGATTACGATTGATTATGTATTAAACAGCTGTTCCAAGACACCGGTTTCCAAAATGAAACCACTTATCCGCAATCTTTTACGGCTTAGCGTTTACCAGCTATTGTTTATGGATTCGGTTCCGGACAGCGCGGTGTGCAATGAGGCGGTAAAGCTTGCCGGAAAGCGGGGATTTCGTAATTTGCAGGGCTTTGTAAACGGAGTGCTAAGGAACATTGCAAGGAATAAAGAACAGATTGCATATCCGGATGAAACGGATCCGGTGAAATGCTATTCCGTGCGCTATTCCATGCCGGAGTGGCTGGTAACCCTGTTCCTTGAGGAACGTGGAGCGAAAATTACAAAGCAGATTTTTGAAGAGATGCAGAAGGTACATCCGGTGGTGCTGCGTTACTGCGGACCGGAGGATGAGAAAGAGGACTGGGTGCAGAATGTGGCGGCGCAGCAGATTACCCTGCGGCAGCACCCTTATCTTTCCTATGCCTATCTTATGGAGGGAGGGGAGAGCGTACAGAGTATCCCCGGATATGAGGAAGGTCTTTTTACGGTGCAGGATGTGAGCAGCATGCTGGTTACCGAGGCGGCAGGACTACAGGGAAACGAGCTGTTACTGGATGTCTGCGCGGCACCCGGAGGAAAGAGTCTGCATGCGGCAGGACTTTTAAAAGAGGGAAATGTGATTTCGAGGGATCTTACCGATAGTAAGACCGCTTTGATTGAAGAAAACAGTACAAGAATAAATTGTCAGAATATCCGGATTGAGACTTTTGATGCTTCGAAACTGGATGAGAATATGATCGGGAAGGCCGATGTAGTCTATGCGGATCTTCCCTGTTCCGGATTAGGGATTCTTGGGAAAAAGCGTGACATCCGTTACCGCATGAGTCCGGAGCAGATGAAGGAACTTGTGGAGCTTCAACAGAAGATTCTGTCTGTCGTATGGCAGTATGTGAAGCCGGGCGGAACGCTGATGTACAGTACCTGTACAATTCACAGGGCAGAGAATGAACAGATGGTTCAGTGGTTCACGCAGAATTTCCCTTTTGAAACACAGAGCATGAAGGAGCATCTGCCGGAGGACTTATGGGACAGGGAAGAGAACGGTATGCTGCAGCTCCTGCCGGGAATTCATCCGACGGATGGGTTTTTCGTTGCAAAGCTGCGCAGGGAAGAGAAAAAGGAGTAACCGACCGGAATGGATATCAAATCAATGACTCTGCCCGAATTGCAGGAAGAGATGGCAGCAATCGGGGAAAAGAGCTTTCGGGCAAAACAATTATACGAATGGATTCATGTCAAGCTGGCACGCAGCTTCGATGAAATGACGAACCTGTCGGTGGCTTTACGCGAAGCGTGTAAGGAGCGTTATGAGCTTACCACCCTGCAAGTGGTACGGATGCAGGAGTCGAAGCTTGACGGCACACGGAAATATCTGTTTGAGTTAAAGGACGGAAACCTTGTGGAAAGCGTGTTCATGCGTTATAAGCATGGAAACAGCGTGTGCATATCTTCCCAGGTAGGCTGTAAGATGGGATGCCGGTTCTGTGCCTCTACACTCGATGGCTGGGAGCGGAATCTGACACCGGCGGAGATGCTCGATCAGATTTATGCGATTACAAGAGATACGAAGGAACGCGTTTCCAATGTGGTGGTCATGGGAACCGGGGAACCGCTCGATAATTATGAGAACCTGCTTAGGTTTATTGCTTTGCTTACCGATGAACACGGACTTCATATCAGCCAGAGGAATGTGACGGTTTCGACCTGTGGACTGGTGCCGAAGATTCAGGAACTCGCACAGGAAAAGCTGCAGATTACCCTGGCTCTTTCCCTGCATGCCACAACAGATGAAAAGCGAAAGAAACTTATGCCGATTGCCAACCGGTATTCCATTGCGGAGCTGATGGAGGCCTGTCAGAATTACTTTGAACAGACAGGAAGAAGACTCACCTTTGAGTATTCTTTAGTGGGAGGAGTCAATGACACGCCGGAGGATGCAAGGGAGCTGTGTGCGCTGGTAAAGCCGCTCAACTGTCATGTGAATCTGATTCCGGTTAATCCGATCAAGGAACGGGATTATGTGCAGTCAGAAACCAAAGCAATTCAGGCGTTTAAGGGAAAGCTTGAGAAAAGCGGCATTCAGGTAACCGTACGCCGCGAGATGGGGAGAGACATTGACGGAGCCTGCGGACAGTTAAGGAGAAGGCAGCTGCAGGAGAGTGTATAGGCAGTTTGGTTGCTTTTTTTCGATCATCATGCTATGATATAGAACGATTATGGAGTGATATGCCCTGCCGGGCAGTCAGTGGGAGGTAAAGGTGTTACAGGCTTTTTCAGTTACGGATATTGGAAAAAGACGACAACTAAATCAGGATTATGTGTTTGCACAGGATACTCCTTTGGGCAATCTGGCGAATCTGTTTCTGGTAGCAGATGGCATGGGAGGGCATAATGCCGGTGATTATGCATCGCGATATGCAGTAGAAACTGTAGTCCGTGAGGTAAAAGGAAGCTTTGAAAAGAGTCCGGTACGGATTTTAGGTAAGGCAATTAAAGTGGCAAATGACCAGATCCGCCGCAAGGCAGGAGAGGATGTGAGCCTATATGGGATGGGAACCACGATGGTGGCGGCAACCCTGATTGGACACTATCTTCAGGTGGCGAATGTGGGTGACAGCAGATTATATATCGTAAACGATGAAATACGGCAGGTTACAAGGGATCATTCCCTGGTAGAAGAGATGGTACGGATGGGAGGCATGGATGAAAAAACAGCCAGAAAACATCCCGACAGAAATATTATTACGAGAGCCGTAGAAGTCAGGG
>USDI01000046.1 GCA_900553305.1 uncultured Lachnospiraceae bacterium | reverse complement strand
CTCCAGTTGGTGCTTCAATAAACAGTTTCTTCCTATGATAAATGGTCTGGTAAACGTAAGTAACCAGATCCTTCTGCCCCTCCCGGTACGGAAAAGGGAATACCAACTGTTTGATTGACTGCTGCCTTAAACCTTGCCACTCATATTGAAAATCTGCCCACCGGCGGTAACTGTTGATGATTTCCATAAACCAGTTTTCAAGTTCTTTCGTTGTATATTCATAATGAAAATATTTCAATTCTTCTGTTTCAATATTGCAATAGGTAATTCGGATCCGGATTGCAGACAGATCCTGCTGCTTCGCATAAAAATAAGCATAGCAGCTCGCCTGTGCCAGATGAACCTGCTGTGCTTCCTTAATCCGGTGGATTTCCCGGTATGTTCCCTTAATCTCATCGATGGTCACCATATTTCCGTTGCTCTCTGTCGCATCGATAATTCCGTCTGCTCTCCCATCAATCAGAATCCGGTAATTCTCCGTCTCATATAGATACTGCAAAGAAACCTCGGCATGATAGTCGGACCCCATTCTCCGCTGGATCATGCGGTGAATACGGCTCCCCTCCTGCATGGCATTTTCCGGTGCCACAGCCTTTCGATTGTCAATATCTCCGGAGCGTAAAATAAACTCCACCAGATTCCTTACGGAAATATGTATATCCATAATATTTTTCCTCTGGATTAATTTTTATTATGAGCTCTACGCTACCTGCTGCACTAAATTCGCACTTCGCTTACACTCGTTCTTATTAAGTGCACAGGTATGGTTCGCACTAAGCTCATGCCTCGCCTCTGGCTCGCATTTGCTAAGTGCTCTACGTAAATTGACTCCCATAAAAGATCGTACGTCATCTTCTTATGGGAGTCAATTGGATAAATTTTAATTTTATATGCTTCTGATGATTAATTAGTTATTTTAATTTTTCCTAATTATCAGCATGCTACAGCCAGATGATTTAAGAACTGTTCGAACTCGCTGTCATAACCATTGCAAGTTACCGTCAACGTCTTTGTCAGATCAAGTCCTAAGACACCGACAATAGATTTTGCATCTACTACAAAGCGATTGTACGAAACATCAATATCAAAGCTGCATTTCGTTGCTGCATTTACAAATGCCTTTACGTCATCGGGACGTAACATGATTTTGCGCTGCATCATATCGATCACCTTTACTTTCTTCTAAACTATAAACAATAGTTTCTTTATTTCCATAAAAGATTATCACTCCATTTTTCATTTGTAAAGTGAAATTCCTGCGTTTCAAAAAGTTTTCACATTTTGTCGAAACTCTGTCATATACTCCCGATAACGAAGTGGCAACATGTTCAATTGCAACGTCGGATTTTCCCGTTCTTTTATTGCTATTGTATGAAAAAAAGCGGCAAACAGTTCGCTATACTGCTTTTCTTTATCAGAAACGGTATACTTTATTTTATCCAATCCTTCCCGATCGTATACAAGATACCAGTCTTTTTTGGCTTCATGAAGTGCAAAAATGTTACGTTTTACATCATGGATAACAAAATTTTCCAAAGGAAGACGATCTGCAAAGTGTGGCATCAGAAAAGTAATGATGTTGTTCTTCGGTCCGATCTGCGCATACAGAATTCCGCTTTCCAGTTCTTCAAAACGTAAGAATTCTTTATGAAAATGGATTTCCTTGCCGACATTCCGGGCCATTACGAATGCGCGGTATACTCCCGGATCCCGCAGATCATTCAGTAATGTGAAGCCCAGCTTCTCCGAAAGCCCATGAACAATCGTCCTTAATATCGCTTCTGCCTTATCCTCCTCATGTGAAGCCGCTACCTCACAAAGTGAAAAGTAAGCATCCATGCCAAAGGTTTTCATGACTCTTGCAGCTACCTTTTGGGTCTTCTCCTGATCGGGCACACAGTTCTGATACTGTGCAAACAGCCGGTAATTATCCTCCTCCCTTGTCAGCAGATGCACACGTTCAAGAGGCCGCTTCCATAAATACGCATCATATACTCCTGTGAAAATTCCTTCCAGCGAATCCTCACAAATGAGATAGTATTCTTCCATATTACTTTCCTCAGATCTGTCTTTTCTTCTATTCAGGCTCTGTCAAAGAGTCCTGCGTCTTTTAGTGTTGTTTCATCCAATGCTGTGTAATCTGCTTCCTGCCTGTCCGGTCCCCTGCTTCCACTGCAGCACCTGTCCGTCATCAAATAAAGATAGCTGCCGGTAGGTCATCCCATCCTTATCAAAGGGCAGCTTCTCCTTCGGATCAATGAGATTCCTTGTAATATAATCCTCATCCATTTTCGTCGGATACATCATCCTGCCGCTGCAGGTAATGAAATACAGGGCACGTTTCAGAACAACACCGATCTTTTTCAAATCTTCAAAGCTTAAATTACCGCTTCTCCTTGCCTTCACAATGCGTTTCGCACTCGTCACGCCGATTCCCGGTACCCTCAGGATCATCTGATAGTCCGCGCGGTTAATTTCCACGGGGAACTGCTCCAAATGCCGCAACGCCCAGTCTGCTTTCGGATCCAGCAGAATATTAAAATTCGGACGCTGTTCACTTAACAGTTCCTCTGTCTCAAATCCATAAAACCGTAACAGCCAGTCTGCCTGATACAATCTGTGTTCTCGCAGCAATGGCGGTCCTCCCGGAAGTGCCGGAAGATCCTTATCTTCATTCACACTCACAAATGCCGAATAATAGACACGCTTTAAATCAAATTTGCGGTACAGGCTCTCTGCCACCGTCATAATCTGATAATCATTCTCCGGCGTTGCTCCCACGATCATCTGCGTGGACTGTCCTCCCGGCACAAAACTGCCCGCATGCCGGTATACCACAAGTTCATTCTTATTCTGTGCAATTCCCCGCTGGATCATCCGCATGGGACCTAAGATATTCTTCCGGTGCTTATTCGGCGCAAGCGTTTTGAGACTCTCTGCGGTTGGCAGCTCCAGATTCACACTCATACGGTCTGCCAGCATGCCAAGACGCTCAATCAGCATGGGATCTGCGCCCGGAATGGCCTTCACATGAATATAGCCCTGAAAGCGGTACACGGTGCGAAGCTTCAAAATGGCTTCATAAATTAATTCCATCGTATAGGTCGGACTCTGGATAATTCCGGAGCTTAAGAATAATCCTTCGATATAATTTCTCCGGTAAAACTCAATCGTCAGTTCACAGATCTCGTCCGGTGTAAACGAGGCACGCGGTACGTCATTGGATCTGCGGTTAATACAATACTTACAGTCATAGATGCACTCATTGGTAAAGAGAATCTTCAAAAGAGAAATACACCGTCCATCCGAACTGAAACTGTGACAGATTCCGGCACTCTCTGTATTCCCGATGCCAGTTCCATCGCCCTTCCTGCCAACGCCGCTGCTGCTGCAGGAAACATCATATTTCGCCGCATCCGACAGGATCTTAAGCTTCTCTTTCACAGTCAGCTGCTCTTTTTGATAAATCTGCAGGCTCTCCTGCTTCAGAACAACAAAATTCTCCATAACATACCTCTATGAACCATACAACCTCGGTTCTGAATAATGACTTATTCAGAACATATGTTCATTTTAGTATACTATGGAGAATTTTTCAAGTCTTTTTAGAACATTTGTTCGTATTATTTTTCCTGTAATTCTTTTCTTCTGTTTTTAATGGAAGAAAGTCTCTCTTTCAGTTCCTTTTCCTCACCCTGCCCATCCGGCAGATAATATTCCCTGTCCTTTATGGATTCCGGCAGGCAGCTCATACCGGTCAGCTTCTCCTCAGTATCATGTGCATACTGATAGCCCTGCCCGTAATGCAGATCCTGCATCAGGTCTGTCACCGCATTCCGGATCTGCAACGGCACCGGCTCATACAACATCTTCTGTGCATCGGCACTTGCTTTCCCATACCCGACATACAACGCATTCGACTTCGGTGCCAGCGAAAGATAAACGACAACCTGTGCAAGATTCACGCTGCACTCCGGCATGCCGATGAAATGACACGCCTGATACGCTGCCACAGCAAGCGGAAGCGCCTCATGATCGGCAAGTCCCACATCCTCACTTGCAAACCGGATCAGCCTGCGTGCCACATAAAGCGGATCCTCTCCTGCCTCCAGCATTCGTGATAACCAGTACATTGCAGCATCCGGATCACTGTTCCGCATGGACTTATGCAACGCGGAAATCAGATTATAATGCTCTTCTCCGTTGCGGTCGTAAAGCAGCATTTTCTTACCCGTGCACTGCTCCAGGACCTCTTCCTTCACGGTAATAGAACCGTCCGGACCGATCTCTCCGTTTAGAACTGCCATATCCAGTGTATTTAACGCCATCCGGCCGTCCCCGTTGGCAAAAACAGTAATTCCATGGAGAATCCTCTCTTCCATATGAATCGTCTGATTGCCGAATCCACGCGGATCCTTTAGTGCATGGCGAAGCAGTTTCTCCATATGATCGGTGGTAAGTGCCTGTAATACGAACACCTTACACCGCGATAATAATGCGGAATTGATCTCAAAGGACGGATTTTCCGTTGTAGCTCCAATCAGAATAATGCTTCCCTTCTCTACATAAGGAAGAAACGCATCCTGCTGTGCCTTATTGAAACGATGGATTTCGTCCACGAAGACAATCGTTTTCATTCCCATCATCTGACTGTCTTCGGCACGTTTCATCACCTCTTTAATCTCTTTGATTCCACTTGTGACAGCACTGAAATCAATGAATGACGCATGCGTCATATGGGCGATAATCCGCGCAAGCGTGGTTTTTCCTACTCCCGGCGGTCCCCAGAAAATCATCGAAGAAATCATATCCTTCTCGATCATCTGGCGAAGTACCTTCCCTTTTCCAACCAGATGTTCCTGACCCACGTAGTCATCCAACGATTCGGGGCGCAGGCGGCTTGCCAGCGGACTGCTCATATTCACCTGTTCCTGAAACAGGGACATCTGTCCCAAAGTCATCTGTTCCATTTCTTTTGCCTCACCTGTCATTACGGTCAGAACTTCCATTCTAAACCTTCTATACCGAATTCCATTTGTAAAATCATCGTCTCACAGCCTGCGATTTATACCGTTAAACCGCTGCCCAGTTTCTGACGGATGGTCTGCACACATTCATTCAACATGGCAAGATCCACCTTTCCATCCGGTCCAAATGCCGTAGCCTCTACCGTAAAGGTGTCATCATAGCCAATCTCATGGATAAATGCAAAGAACCGGTCAAAATCAATCCAGCCTTTTCCGACCGGAAGCGTTTTCAGTTTCCCCCACTCCATATAACCGCCACCATAATCATTCACATGGAAGTGTCGGATATGATGCTCCTTCCATAAAAAGCTATACTTTTCCTCATATAAAAGATCAAGCTGCCCGTGAAAAGCAGCCATTTTTGTATCAAATATGAAATGAATATCCGGATATCGGTCTACCAGCTGACAGAAATGAGTCATGGGATCCTTCCCATTGCATACCACATTCTCAATCAGAAGATCAACTCCGTAATCTGCCGCGACCTCTGACAACTGCAGCTCTCCATACGCTTTCAGATTGTTCTCAAAATACCGGTCACTGGTCATTCCGTCCCAAAGATGCATCACCATCTTACCTGCTCCGATTTTCTTCGCGATCTGACAGTTAATCTCAAATCTTGAAAAAGCATCCTTCCAGTTCTCCGCACCTCCGAGACTGATCGCCTCTCCGACAGATTTCTGACAATGCATCACCGGAAATTCTACCGGAATAGCCAGTAATTCCTCCAGTAACGCATCCACCTCCGGATACCAGTCACTGTACATCATAAATTCCAGTCCGTCATAATGCAGTTCTTTCACAAATTCACGGATCAGATGATAGTTTCTTCCGTTCGGCCGTCCGATCAGACAGCCTGTTGAGCACAAAATCTTACTCATGATTTCTTTCATTCCTTATCTTTATTGTATCAGATTCCCCCACAATTTTTTTATGGTCTTTTGATCTTTTGATCTTTTGGTCTTTCGGTCTTTTGGTCTTTTGATCTTTTGATCTTTCATCACTTCATGATTCTACCTTGCATGAAATGTTCCATCCGCAGATACCTATGACTATATTTGACTATATTAAATGTTACCATTGGACATATTATAGTCTTCTATTCCATTTATATCCAAGATGCATTCCATCTTCGGACATAATAGCTTTATTTTGCCGTTTTATGTCCAATCCCACTCAAAATCAGCCTGTTTTGCTGCTATATTTCCATCCTTTTGGACATAAAACTGTTACTATGCCATCATATGTCCAAATCCTTACCACATTAAGATTTTTTACTTTCATTATGCAACGTTCCTGCACGCTTTGGCATCTTCCAATTCATATACCAAAAGCATACACCCGTTATCAAAACGCTCACTATGGTTGCTATGATGCAGGTTTTACGGCTCAATCCGGCCAACCGGTTCCCATAGGTAATACTATACACACCTAAGTTTGCTACCATATGTACCAGCACCGGTGCAAGAAATCCTGCATATTTTTCATATACCCAAGCTAAAAGAATTCCCATAAGAGTCCCATAAACCGCCTGTTCCCAGTTTCCATGAAGTCCTCCAAAGATTAACGCCGAGATCAGCATCGCCGGTATCACTCCAAAGGTACGTTTCAGGCGCTGATAGGTAATCCCACGATAAATGATCTCCTCCGTAATCGGAGAAACCACTCCATATAGGAAGAGTCCAATAAAAAAGCTGACTCCGTACTGTGCATCTGCCACCTGTTGATAACCGGCAGAATTCAAACCCGCACTCAAAAGTCCCATGCCAAAGTTCAAACTGAACGCTGCCCCAAGTCCGAGAATCGCAATCCATAAGTATTTCTGTACCACCGGAAAATCTGTGAGCTTTTCATCATTCATGACACTCGATATTTCATTCCGGATCATGGTCTTAAACGGCAGAAGTGCCAGAATCACAGTGACTGCATACAAAATCCCCTTCAAGGTATCGGAATGCTCACTTAAATAAGCAATGACCTGATCTCCTGCCATATCGGCCCCATAATTTACCAATGCCCATAAGAGTATTTCTATCAGATCCTGCAGCAGGGAATAAAATGCAATGGGCAGCAGAACATAAAGCACCTTGACCATAGACCGCCATGTTGCAATTTCTTCCTTATTCCATTTTGTTTTCAGCCATGTCAAATAATACTTCATTGTTTTCGCCAGTCCATTCACTCTTTCATCAGAAACTGTGCCATCTCTTCTACGGAATCTACAATATAATCAGCTCCCGCCTGTTCCAGTTCTCCTTCATCGGCAAATCCGAAGCTGACTCCGACAGCGGTTACTCCGTGCGTTTTCGCTCCACAGATATCAAATTTGCGGTCTCCTACCATTGCACATTGACTGTATCGGTCTTCAACTGATAACGCCTGTACTCCAAGTTCTGATAACGCCCGTTCTACAATTTCTTCTTTCTTTCCATGGCTGCCATCCGGAGCACTTCCGACCACGACATCAAAATATTGCATTAAGCCAAAGTGTTCCAGGATCTTCCGCACGGAAACCTCCGGCTTACTTGAGGCAATGGCGATCTGGATTCCTTTTTCCTTCATCTGCTGCAGCATCTCCGGCACACCTTCGAAGACCTTATTTTCATAAGCACCGATCGGAATGAACCGCTCCCGGTACACTGCACAGGCTTCCCAGGCCTTTTTCTCAGGGAATCCATAAAACTGCATGAAACTGTCCGTAAGCGGCGGTCCGATAAACGGTTCCAGCTTCGTAAGATCCGGTTCTTCAATGCCATAATGATGCAAGGCATACTGCACGCATTTTGTAATTCCTTCCCTGGGATCCGTCAACGTTCCATCGAGATCAAATAAACAATATTGGTACATTTTTCTTCCTTCTTATTGTCCTGTATTTTAAGAAAATTGCTATTCTGTTTGAATGCAAGCAATTTTGCATGGCTCTGAATAGTTACAGTTTCAGCTTTGCAAACAAATCCCCAAGGCTTGTCCCTACACTTTCGTTGGAACTGAAGGAAGCCGTATCAAAATCCTCTACTTCCGAAGCTTCCTGTTCTTCTGCTACAGCCTTAATGCTTAAGGAAATCTTGCCATCATTCGTATTAAGTACCTTAACCTTGACCTTATCCCCTACCTTCAGCACCTCGGACGGCTTCTTAATACGCTTCTGGCAGATCTGTGATATATGTACCAGTCCGCTTAATCCGTCCTTCAGATCAATAAATGCTCCATAGGTCTGCAGGCTTTCTACCGTTCCTTCCAGAATCGTTCCCGGTACGATCATCGCTACTTTGTGGTCATGCTCTTCTTTCTGCTGCTCTTTCAGGATCTCTTTTGCGGATAACACCAGTT
The DNA here is from genome assembly GCA_900553305.1 of uncultured Lachnospiraceae bacterium. Taxonomy (GTDB): domain Bacteria; phylum Bacillota; class Clostridia; order Lachnospirales; family Lachnospiraceae; genus Suilimivivens. The sequence continues at coordinate 5,184 of USDI01000046.1, read as the reverse complement.
TTTCTTTTTCCTGATCTACGGTGGTCACACGGACTTTCAGCGTTTTTCCTACATAAGCAGATGGATCCTCTACATAATTCAGATCAAGCTGGGAAGCCGGAATAAATCCCCGAATTCCTTCTACATACGCTACTGCGCCGCCATTGACCGCTTCGGACACTTTTACGGTAACATCTGTTTTTTCTTCCTTCATCTGCTCTAAAACATCCCAGGAAAGCACTTCATTGGCTTCTTTTTTTGAAAGAAGAATGTTGCCCTGTCCATCATCCATACGAACGACCGTCGCTTCAATGACATCTCCCTCTTTTACATCATTCAGAAGGGAAAACGTCGGATCGTTACTCATGTCCTCTGCCTTGATAATTCCCTGTGTGTAATATTTCAGATCCAGTGTGACCTCTTCCTCGTTGACATCAATTACTGTGCCACTGATCACATCTCCTTCTCTGATTTTGCGGAAGGATGCTTCTAACTCCTTCTCATAATCCTTCATGGTTTCTTCCATAATCGTGTCCTCCTTCTTTCTGGCAATCTATAAATTATTGAAATATTTAACTCTTTGCAACTCACATGCCCGTGCTTCGCACTCTCTGTCTGACTGGCGTCAGACGCATGTTCGTTAAGGAGCCAAGAAAACCAAATGCCTCCTGCGGAGTCGCTTGGTTTTCTTTTGGCTCCTTACATTATACCGAAAAACAGGTGCCAAATCCACTGGATTTTCGCACCTGTTTTATATTTTAGTAGTTATCTGCTTTGATTTCAAAGAAAGACTGGGGATGACCGCATACCGGGCAGACCTGCGGAGCCTGCTTTCCGATGACAACATGCCCGCAGTTCCTGCAGATCCAGATGGTGTCTCCGTCTCTGGAAAATACCAATCCCTCCTCAATATTCTGAATCAGCTTCCGGTATCGTTCTTCATGCTGCTTCTCGATTGCCGCTACCTTTTCAAATAACCCGGCAATGGCATCGAAGCCTTCTTCTTTCGCCTCTCTTGCAAAACGATCATACATATCGGTCCATTCATAATTTTCTCCTTCGGCTGCATGCCCTAAATTCTCAAGTGTATCTCCGATTCCACCATGAAGAATCTTATACCAGAGTTTGGCATGCTCCCGTTCATTTCCGGCAGTCTCTTCAAAAATCGCTGCAATCTGCTCGTATCCATCCTTTCTCGCCTTTGAGGCAAAATAAGTATACTTGTTTGTTGCCATGGACTCTCCTGCAAATGCTGACATCAGATTTGCTTCCGTCCGGGATCCTTTTAAATCCATTGTTCACACTCCTGTTCTACGATTTGGGTAACTATTCAGAGCCATGCAAAATTGCTTTCTGGTGCCATGCATATGAGAAAATGATCCAGTGGATCATTTTTGAGTTTATGCTTGCATTCATACAGAATAGCAATTTCATGTGGTTCTGAATAGTTACAATTCTATTTTATGATTGATTTCTGCCCCAATATCTTTTATGATGGTAGAAGTCATTTTAACTGTTTTGTACAGTTCATTTTATACAATTCATTTCTTATTATCTTATGCAGTTGTATAGGAACTATGTACCCAATAATTAAATAACAGTGATTATTTACAGTGATAACAAATAGAAAACAAAAACGGAGAAACCCAGATGAGTATTTTGAATGTAGAACATTTAACACACGGTTTTGGTGACCGTGCCATTTTTAATGACGTATCTTTCCGTCTGTTGAAAGGCGAGCATATTGGACTGATCGGTGCAAACGGCGAAGGAAAGTCCACGTTTATGAATATTATTACCGGAAAACTGATGCCGGATGAAGGCAAGATCGAATGGGCCAAAAATGTCCGCGTCGGTTATCTGGACCAGCATACGGTATTAGAAAAAGGAATGACGATCGAAGATGTCCTTAAATCTGCATTTAACTTTTTATTTGATATGGAAGCACAGATGAATGACATCTGTGATAAAATGGGCAAAGCCTCCGAAGAAGAACTGGAACAATATATGGAGGATCTCGGAACCATTCAGGATATGCTGACCATGCATGATTTCTATATGATTGATGCCAAGGTGGAAGAAGTGGCAAGAGCACTGGGACTTTTAGACTTGGGACTTGATAAGGATGTTACCGATTTAAGTGGTGGACAGCGTACTAAAGTGCTGCTCTGCAAGCTGCTTTTGGAAAAGCCGGACATCCTGCTTCTGGATGAGCCGACCAACTATCTGGATAAAGAGCACATTGAATGGCTGAAACGCTACCTCAATGAATATGAGAATGCCTTTATTTTAATATCACATGATATTCCCTTCTTAAACAGTGTAATCAATTTAATTTATCATATGGATAATCAGGAACTGAACCGCTATCCCGGAGATTATGATAAGTTCCAGGAAGTCTATGCCATGAAGAAATCCCAGCTTGAAGCTACCTATAATAAGCAGCAGAAGGAAATTGCCGATCTGAAGGATTTCGTTGCCCGCAACAAAGCGCGCGTCGCCACCCGGAATATGGCAATGTCCCGTCAGAAAAAGCTGGATAAGATGGATGTCATCGAGCTTGCTTCCGAAAAGCCGAAGCCGGAATTCCACTTTAAGGAAGCCCGGACTCCCAGCCGCTACATCTTTGAGACAAAGGATCTGGTGATCGGCTACGAAGAGCCACTGTCCTCCCCTTTAAATATCCGCATGGAACGTGGACAGAAGATCGTTCTTACCGGTGCAAACGGTATTGGTAAGACTACCCTGTTAAAAAGTATTCTTGGTCTGATCCCTCCGCTGTCCGGTTCTGTAGAGCTTGGTGATTATCTGGAAATCGGATACTTTGAACAGGAAATGGACCAGAATGTATCTACGACCTGTATCGAAGAAATATGGAAGGACTTTCCGAGCTTTACCCAATACGAGGTGCGGTCTGCACTTGCCAAGTGCGGTCTTACCACGAAACATATCGAAAGCCGTGTCCGTGTTTTAAGCGGTGGTGAACAGGCTAAGGTTCGCTTATGCAAACTCATTAACAAGGAAACCAATATTCTTCTGCTCGACGAGCCGACCAATCATCTGGATGTCGATGCCAAAGAAGAATTAAAGCGTGCGCTGATTGCCTACAAGGGCAGCATCCTTATGGTCTGCCATGAACCGGAATTTTACGATGGTCTGGCTACCGATGTCTGGGACTGCACCAAGTGGACCACCCGCCTTGTATAAACGGCAGCTTGCAATCACTAAATCAGGATTTAATTTTAATCGAATGAGGTAACATGTATATTACATGTTACCTCTCAATTTTTCACCAGTCTATACTTCTCTACTCAGGATCTCCACACCCTTTTTCAGCCTTTCCAAGCCTTCCAGTACCCTTGCTCTCGGGCAGGCGATGTTCATTCTAAGGAAGTTTTCGCCACCCTTTCCGTACTGCTCTCCGGCAGACAAATAAAGTCCGGTTGCTTCCCTGATTCTTTCTGCTGCCTGTGAAGCATTGCTTCCTAAGCCTCTGCAGTCCAACCACAGCAGATACGTGGCATCGGATGGAACTACCTTTAACTGTGGAATCTGCTCTTTAATATATTCAGTAACGGTTGTTTTGTTTTCTTTGATATAGCTTCGTAATTCATCCAGCCAATTACCACTCTGGGTAAAAGCTGCAATGGCCACATCAATTGCAAACGCATTCGGCTCTGCAACCTCATCGGTATTCAATGCTCTCCATACCTTATGCCGGATTACCGGGTTCGGTACCGCTACCGCTGCTGTCTGCATTCCCGCAATATTGAACGTTTTGGTGGGAGCGATGCACATAATGCATTGATTCCTGCAAATTTCCGATACTGATGCGTAAGGCACATATTCTTTCCCTGGATCTGTAAGGTCACAGTGAATTTCGTCTGAAATGACAAGCACATGGTACTTATCACATAGTTCGCCTACTCTTGCAATCGTTTCCCGGTCCCAGATCTTGCCGCCCGGATTTTGGGGATTACAGAAAATCAAAAGTGATGTCTGTGGATCGGAAAGCTTCTCTTCCAGATCTTCAAAGTCAATATGATATCCATCCTCATCGTAAATCAATTCATTTTCTAATACATTACGTCCGTTATTATAAATGGAATTGAAGAAAATGTTATATACCGGAGTCATAACAACCACTTTTTCTGCAGGGGTAGTCAGCTTACGAACTGTACTCGAGATGGCCGGGATCACACCCGTACAAAAGATCAGCCAGTCCTTTTCCATCGTAAAATGATGTCTCAATTTCCACCAGTCCACATACGCCTGCTGCCATTTCTCCGGAATGATCGAATACCCGAACACTCCATGTGCGGCACGCTTCTCAATCGCCTCGCGGATCTCCGGAGCCGTCTGAAAGTCCATATCCGCTACCCACATGGGTAATTCCTTCTCTTCTACATCCCATTTTAAGGAATTGGTATTGCACCGGTCGATGATTTCATCAAAGTGATAGGTCACTGCTGTTTCCTCCCTTATTTTCTTTCTGGTTCCTCTGCGGGCAAGCTCTCTCGGAATTTTCTCCCGTTACTTTTGCACGGCAGAATTGGTGCACACGATTCTGGTTTTGGCAGGATCTACTTTATCCTTCTCAATAATGAGTTCGCCAATTTCTTCTGCGCGGATCACACCTTCACTCGGATTTAAGACACTATCGATCTTATTAGTAATTTCTGCATCTACTGTAGAATACTCGAAGGCCAGTGTCGTATTTAAAAGCTTGCAATTCTTCATCACCAGATTGTCAATGTAGCACATTCCCTGCAAGCTTTCGATCGTACAGTTAATCAGTGTCAGATTCTTCGCATTCCAGCCAAGGTATTCTCCGGAAATAAAGGAATCATACACCGTTACGTTCTCCGTATTCCAGAACGCATCCTTGGAAAGCAGGCGGGATGAGCGAATTTCCATGTTTTTCACGCCATCGAAGGAATAATTTCCATAAAGAGTGAGGTTCTGGATATTCATATTCTGGCTGTTCATGGCAAAATAATCGCCCTTTGCCGTCACCTGATCAATCGTTACTCCATCGCAGCTCCAGAGTGTCTCTGCTGCATTGGCAAAAGAAACATTCCGCAGAATGACATCCTTACAACGACGGAAATTCTTCGGTGCTTCAATCGCACAATCCTCAACCGTGATTTCATCTGTATACCATACCCCGGCACGAGCCATCTCAAACCAGGTACTGTCCTTTAC
>USDI01000045.1 GCA_900553305.1 uncultured Lachnospiraceae bacterium | reverse complement strand
AAAATTGATGAGAAACGTATCTGGGAGGTGCTTGAAGAGGCACAGTTAAAGGAATTTATAGAAGAGCTTCCGGAAGGTCTTGATACGACCATCGGAGACCGGGGAATCCGTCTGTCCGGAGGACAAAGACAGCGAATCGGAATTGCACGTGCACTGTATCATGATCCGGAGATTCTGGTATTTGATGAGGCAACGTCAGCACTGGATAATGAAACAGAGGCAGCCGTTATGGAGGCTGTTAACAGCTTCCATGGAAAGAAGACCATGGTGATCATTGCACACCGCCTCAATACCATCGAGAAGTGCGATATCATTTATAAGGTTGAAAACGAGAAAATTGTGGAGACATCATTATGATAGCTACGGAAATTGGAGTGGGCGACGGACTGGGCAATCAGTTGTTCCGATACATTACCCTGCGTTGTATGGCGCTGGATCACGGCATGGACTGGGGAATCGTTGGAAGTGAAACGATGGCCAATAATATACACAGCAGCTGCGGCCTGTATTTTATGGATCTGGATTATGGAAAAGAAGTTCCTAAGGATCAGATGAAACGTTATAACGAGAAGGAAGACCGGATTTTTATCGGAAATTCCAAACATGATCTGACTCATGGCTGTTACGTGACCGGAGTGGATGAGCATCTTCTTCATCCGGAAGAGAATACCCTTTATTGGGGAAACATGCAGGCAGAGCGTTATTATATCAGGCATAAAGAAGAGATCCGGGAATGGCTTAAGGTAAAGGAAGAATATGACTGCAAGGAATTCAGCAGGGACAACCTGTGCATTCTTCATCTGCGCTGCAGTGACTATCTGGACTGCCCGGAGCTGTATCTTCGGAAGAAATACTGGATGGATGGCATCCGGAACATGAAGAAGATCCGTCCGGATATGGAATTTATGATTATCACGAATGATGTGAAAGAAGCATCCCGTATCCTGCCTGGAATTCCGGCTTATAATTTTGACCTTGCGAAGGATTATTCGATTATTAAGAATGCAAGGTATTTACTGCTTGCCAATTCTTCCTTTGCGTATTTCCCGGCATTTACCAGTACAACGGTACAGTATATCATCGCTCCGAAATACTGGGCACGGCATAATGTATCGAATGGCTACTGGGCATCCGAACAGAATATTTATGAAGGCTGGCATTATCAGGATCGTAAGGGAAAGGTATTTACCAGTGAGGAATGCCGTAGGGAGCTGCAGGAATATAAGCAGAATTCTGTTTATTATAAGCATTTGAATGAGCCATTGCAGGGAATGGCAAAGAAGCGGGAAGAAGTAAAGAGCAGACTGCGTTACTTCAGTTACCGCTGCCTGAGGTTATGCCGTGGATTAAAGAGAAAGGTTAAGCGGTTATGGAAAAAAGCTTAAAACTACCTGACGTAACATTGATTGCTGTTACAAGTGTAAAATTATATGAAACCATAAAGGCGCTGACCTACAGCATGAGGGATATTGAATTTGGAGAAGTTGTTCTGGTAACCCACAGGAAACCACTCGGACTTCCTAAAGGAATCACATATAAGCATACAGAAAAGATTACCGATATTGATAAGTTCAATTATCTCATTGCATATGAGCTGGGCTCCTTCGTGAATACCGACTATATTATTCTGGTTCACTATGATGGATTTATTGTGCATCCGGAAATGTGGAGAAACGAATTCCTGGAATACGATTATATCGGATCGCCCTGGCCACTCCCGACAGCGGAGCATTCTACCTATTATGATGAGGATGGAAATGTGTGCCGTGTAGGAAACAGCGTATCTCTGCGCAGCAAACGGCTGCTGGAATATCCGAAGAAGGCCGGACTCGAATGGAAGCCGGCATCCGATGGATTTTATAATGAAGATATCTTTTTGTGCTGTATGAATAAAGTGAAAATCGAGAAGGCCGGTATGAAGTTTGCCCCCATTGAGGTGGCGAGATTGTTTGGAAGAGAGCATACCATACCGGAAACGGAGGGGGTAACCCCGTTTCTGTTTCATAAGTGGTGGGGAGAAAATAAGGACTTTCCCAGATTTGAAAATCCTTTTACCAAAATCTGGCTTACCATGAAAGCCATCCGGCGTAAACTGATGTTTTGGAGAGATTGGAGTTAGCGTATGGTCATTGATTGTGTGCCATTTTTTAACGAACTGGATATTCTGAAGCTGCGTCTTCATATTCTGGATCCACTGGTGGACCGGTTTGTGATTGAAGAAGCGACACATACCTTTTCGGGGATGCCGAAGGAATTGTGCTTTGAGAAAAATAAGCAGATGTTTGCAGAATTTCTCCCTAAAATCACATATCTGATAGTAGATAATTCTCCAGAAGAATTATCTACCCATGAAAGGGATAAATTTCAGAAAAATGCTTTAGCGAAAGCACTTACGGATGTTTCAAACGAGGATGTCCTGATTTTGAGTGATGTGGATGAAATCCCCAATCCGAAGGTGTTAAAAGAAATTATCGAACAATTTGATCCGGATAAAGTATACCATCTGGCACAGAGAAATTTTTACTGTTATCTCAACATGGAGGAGACTTCCGGAAACCTGCTTTCCATAACGGGAGAATTTCCTGATGTGCAGCGCAGAATGTGGCTCGGAACAAAGGTGTTTGCCAAAAGAAATATTCCGGAAAGTGGAATTATTGATCTGCGGGAAGTAGCACCGACCGATCAAAGAAGTGTCCGGGTAGCAGATGGCGGATGGCATTTTGGTTATATGGGAAGCTGTCATGAAACCGATGTTTCTAAAAGAGTCGGTGAAAAGGTGGTTGCGGCTGCCCATCAGGAGTACAACAAGGAAGACATTCTGGCAGAAGTAAAGGACCGCCTGATTCTGGGAGAGGATATTTTTGGAAGAAATGCCCGATTTAACTGGGCGGTAATTGATGATACTTATCCACAGTATTTGCGGGATCACCGGGCGGAGTACGATTATCTGATTATGCCGTCAATCAGTGAAAGCAGAAAGGCGTGGGTCAGAGTATGGATGCCGGTAAAACGGTTCTGCCGTAAAGTACGGAGAAAGATTCGTCGTGTCTGCCGCAGGAGGTAAGGAATGAATCAGAGAAATAAGATTGCAACAGTATATGGATTATGGTTTGCAGACCTTGTCGGAATTGTGATTTCCTTTGTGCTTGCGACTTATATCCGATTTCGGAATTTCCGGGATATGGAGGACAAGGGGATTCACTTTCAGGTGTGTCTCCTGCTTTTGCTTGTCTGCACCATCTATACCTTTTTCCTTGACTGGAACCGGGATTTTGTGAAGCGAAAGACGGCGAAGGAATTTGCAGCCATTGTCCAATATGAAATTATTATGTTCCTTGGCGTACAGCCGATCATGTATTTCCTGAAGTGGTCAGATAAGTTTTCGCGTGCAGTGATGATTATCTTTCCTGTTGTGAATATTCTGATCACATTACTGATCCATTTGATCATTAAAAAGGCCGTAAAGCTTCATTATCAGTCGGAATCCACGCGGATTAAAGTGCTTGTTATTACACAGAAGTCACTTCTTACCGAAGTTATGGAGAAACTGAAAAAGGAACTCGATGTCAGCTATCAGATTGTTGACGCGGTATGTATGGAGGAGTTAAAGCCGAGCTTCTTGGAAGAAGCAACCCTGATGGCATTGGATGAGGTATTTATTTATGCTCCGGATATGCTGCAAAAGCAGGTAAAGGAGATTATTGGAAGTTTTGATGAAATGGGTGTCAACTGCCATTTCTGCGTGGAACTGCCGGGAGCGGACAGCAACCGGACGAAGATTGACAGCTTTGCCAATTATCCGGTCATCACCTATACCAGATTCCGCAGCAGTTATAAGCGGCTGTTGATAAAGCGAGTAATGGATATTGTGGGAGGTCTGGTCGGACTTTTGATTACGGCGGTTTTCTTCCCGTTTGTGGCGATTGCGATTAAGCTGGATTCACCGGGGCCGGTGCTTTTCTCCCAGATTCGGATCGGGCGGAATGGCAGACGGTTTAAGATTTATAAATTCCGCTCCATGTATATCGATGCAGAGGAACGGAAGAAGGAACTGCAGTCCCAGAATGAAGTTAAGGGACTGATGTTTAAAATGGAAAACGATCCCCGTATCACGAAGGTCGGAAAATTTATCCGGAAAACGAGTATTGATGAACTGCCACAGTTCTATAATGTGGTTAAAGGTGATATGAGCCTTGTGGGAACAAGACCACCTACAGAGGATGAATTTGAGAAATATAACCAGTACTACCGCCGCAGAATCAGTATGACACCGGGGCTTACCGGCATGTGGCAGGTCAGCGGCAGGAGTGAAATTGAGAACTTCGACGATGTTGTGAAGTATGATTTACAGTATATTGATAATTGGTCTTTACATCTTGATATTAAGATCCTGTTTAAGACCATCTGGGTGGTATTTGCAGGGAAAGGTTCCAAATGATGGATGATCGAATGAAGGTTTTAATGATTGGACCGGACCGCAGCGTACATGGCGGAATATCCGGGGTAGTGAATAATTATTACGACGCCGGAATTACCGAAAAAGTGGACCTTAACTACATTGGAACAATGGTTGAGGGAAGCAAGCTCCGCAAGCTCTGGCAGGCGGTGAAAGCCTATGTGAAGTTTCTGGCGGTGCTGCCCCAATATCCGGTTGTACATGTGAATGTGGCATCGGACAGCAGTTATTACCGGAAGTCCCTGTTCATTAAAGCTGCAAAGCGTGCTGGAAAGAAAATCGTGATTCACCAGCATGGTGGCGATTTTGAAACCTTTTATGAAAAGGAACAGAATGATAAGGGAAGAGAAAGGATCCGTCAGGTGCTTGGTATGGGGGATGTGTTTCTGGTGCTCTCGCCTGTGTTGGAACAGTTTTTTAAAGGAATTCTGGATCCTGCCAGGGTGATTCTGTTTCCGAATGCAGTACCGGTTCCTTCCAATATCGAAAAGGAATATGGGAAACAGAGAATTTTGTTTCTGGGAAGACTTTGTAAGGAAAAGGGCTTGCGGGAGTTGTTTTCGATCCTGCCGCAGTTACATGAGCAGTTTCCACAGATGCATTTACTTTTAGGGGGTATCTGGGAGGATGAAGAACTTCGTGCAGAAGCGGAGAGGATGAAGGAATATGTGACCGATCTGGGGTGGCTTCAGGGAGAAGCGAAGAAGGATTATCTGCAGATCAGCGATCTCTTTGTCTTTCCCACTTATTTTGAAGGGCAGCCCGTATCTGTGTTAGAGGCCATGGCATATCAGTGTGGAATTGTTGCAACTAAGGTGGGAGGAATTCCACAGATGATTGAGCAGGAACAGACGGGACTGTTAATCGAACCCAAAGATCCGGAAGGATTGAAATCGGCACTGCAAAAATTGTTGTCAGATCCGGGATTGTGTGAATGCTTAGGAAAGAATGCGAGAGCAAAGGTACAGAAAGAATTTTCTATTGAGAAGAGCCTGAAAGAATTGGTAAAGATATATCAGCAATTACTGTAAATAAGAAAATATCCGGAGATGTAGTTAGGATGAGCAGTAAAGAAAATTATAAAGTAAGCATTATTGTACCGGTTTATAATACGGTAAAATATTTGAAAAAATGTGTGAATTCCCTGCTTGCACAGACCTATCCGAATGTGGAGATCCTTCTTGTGAACGATGGCTCCACAGATGACAGCGGAGCATTGTGTGACTGGTTTGCCAATAAATATCCGCAGATCCAGGTTTTTCATAAAGAAAACGGAGGACTTGTATCTTCCTGGAAATATGGGGTGGAACACAGTACGGGTGACTATCTGTGTATGGTAGACAGTGATGACTGGATAGAACCGCAGATGATTGCGGAGATGATTCCGTATGTGACGGGAAGTAATTCAGAGATTGTATCGAGTGATTATGTGATTGAACGGGACAACGGAACGAGTGAGCCTGTGTACCAGCAGCTTGCACCGGGAGAGTATAACCGGGAGGCTTTATTAAAAAAGGTACTGCCGTTTGTGCTGGGGCAGGAACACCGGTATGTAACGATTTCACGCTGTATGAAGCTGATTTCCAGGAAACTGATCTTAGACAATATGAAATACTGTCAGCCGGATATCCGGATGGGGGAAGACCTGACATTACTATTACCGTGCCTGCTGGACTGTGAGCATCTGGTAGTCATGGATCATAAGGCATATTATCATTATTTGTATGTGACAGAGTCCATGGCACACCAGTATGATAAGGGACTTTATGAGAATAACCGGAAGCTACGGGGAATTATTAACCATATTTTAGAAGACAAGTGCTGTAATACCAACGAAACTCCTATGCCGGATTATGCATGGATGCTGGATCAGGCAGACCGGGAGTATATTTTCCTGTTGCTGCTTGCCCTTAAGAATGAAGCGAGAGGCAATCCGTCCGGATATAAAAAGAACATTCGGGCGATCTGTAATGATCCGGAGGTGAAGGCGCTGGTACAGAAGACGGTAGTTGAGATTCATGAAAAGTCCAATCTGCTTCTTTATCTGGTACTTCTGCATCCGAATGCATTTATGATCCGGGTACTGCGGATGGCTATGATCTGGTATTACCGCTAAACACATTGGAACATATAAATTCTGATTGATAAGTAATTACATGAATTGATTTATTGTGGAGAAACGAATGCAGCCACTGATAAGTGTGATTGTTCCCGTTTACAACGGAGAACTGTATTTGAAAAACTGCATAGAGAGTATTGAAGCACAGAACTATGAACCTTTGGAAATCATTGTGATTAATGATGGTTCTACGGATGGAACGGCAGAAGTCTGTGAGAAGCTTGCACAAAGCTATGAGAATCTGTCCTTCATCACAACGGAGGATCTTGGGGTGTCGGCATCGCGGAATCATGGGATTGCACTGGCAAAGGGAGAATTGCTTACCTTTGTGGATGCCGATGACCGGATACATCCCCAGATGCTGCAGAGATTGTATGAAGCAATGGAACAGACCGGATGTGATATTGCCGGATGCCGGTTCACCATCTGGAATACGGAACGGGAATGGGAGATTGCAGCCAACTCGGTTCCGGTAAATGGGCAGACACATAAGGTGTATGAGAAACAGGAATATTTGAAGGAACAGATTTTGTGCGGAAACAGTCGGTGCTGGAGCAAATTGTACCGGAAATCTTTGTTGGAACAAATGCATACCGGACAGTGGTTCCGGGAAGGAATGACCATCGGGGAAGATATGCTCTTTCTTATGGATCTGCTGCCGAAGACAGGAACGATTGCTGAGATTGATTTCCGGGGTTATGGATATTATCAGAATCCACAGGGAGCCATGAACCGCACATTCCGTCCGGAATATATGGATCAGATCAGATGCTGGGAAATTGCGAGAGAACAGGTGCGCAATCTTCTGCCGGAGTGCGGGAGCAAGGCGACCTCGATTTTATTAATTTCTATTATGCTGACGGTTGGAAAAATGGCAGGATTGGCTGGTGCTGAGCGGAAACAATATGACACATATGTCAAAGAATGTTATCAAAAACTTTTGAAAGAACGGAAGGACCGGGAAGCTGTGAAATTGCTTTCTAAAGGGTATCGGGTTAAAGTAAGATTTTTTGCGATGGCACCGAAGATATATTTATGGTGTTATCATCTCAAATTTTGATCAATGAAATTTGTTTACGTGATCATAATTAAGATGTTTTTGAATGGAAGACGGTTAATCATTGCAATGTGTAATAATAAAGACCAAGAAGAAGGAATCATATGAAGGGGAATCATCAGAATCAGATTATTTTATATATGCATGCAGGCAGCGGCAATCACGGTTGCGAGGCGATTGTGAACAGCCTGTGCCACATGATGAAAGAAGATACGGTACTGGTATCCTACCGGGGGAACGAGGATGAGCAGTATACCTTGAAGGACCTGTGTGAAATCAAACAGGAACGCAGCTTTGAGGAGCATAAGCTGGCACATATAGCTTATTATGCGTATCGTATGCTTACGAAGGATGCAGCGAGCTTCCTGCGTTACCGTTATGAGGATATTTTTAAGCGGCCGATGTCTCCGCTTGCTATTTCGATTGGGGGAGACAACTATTGCTATGACAGTATGCTTTCGGATCTGCGTCTTGCCAATCTTGCGTTTACACAGAAAGGAACGAAAACCGTTTTGCTGGGATGCTCCATCGAACCGGAACTGTTGAAGCGTGGACAGGGAGCACAGGCAGACCGGATTTTAGAGGATTTAAGCCACTATCATCTGATTATTGCAAGGGAGTCCTTGACTTATGAGGCTTTGTGTGCTGCTTTTGAAAAAAGACAGGAAGAGAGCAGTCATAGCAATAACAGGAAGACACCGGATACTTTGAATATTCCCAGAATTGTTCAGATACCGGATCCGGCTTTTACACTGGGATATGTCAGGAAGAAAGTGCCCGATGGATTCTGGAAGGGCAACACGGTAGGCGTGAATGTCAGTCCACTCATTCAGAAAAGTGAATCCGTACCGGGAATTACGATGAAGTGTTATGAAGAGCTTATCGAATGGATTATTGAGCATACGGATATGCAGATTGCATTAATTCCGCATGTGGTGTGGAAGAATAATGATGACCGGAAGCCACTTTCCGGGCTTTATGAAAAATATAAATCGACAGAGCGCCTTTTGCAGATTCCGGACGGAAGCTGTGAAGAACTGAAGGGTTATATCAGTCAGTGCCGTTTCTTTGTCGGGGCACGGACGCATGCAACGATTGCGGCATATTCCACCTGTGTACCGACGCTGGTGGTTGGCTATTCCGTTAAAGCGGCCGGAATTGCACAGGATCTGTTTGGAAGTACCGAACACTATGTACTTCCGGTACAGAGTCTTAGGGATCCGCAGGATCTGGTTCAGGGCTTTCGGTGGCTGATGGGGCAGGAGAATCCGATCCGGGAGCATCTGCAAAGAAAGATACCGGGCTATCAGGAACAGGCACTCCGGACAGGAGAAGAGATTAATCATTTATGGGAAGAGTTAAAGCAGCAGCAAGAAATATCATATTCGGATACATCGGCAACCTGACCACCCAGTTGCTTGGGTTTGTTCTGCGTACCATCTTTATCCAGCATTTAGGACGGACACTGAATGGTGTAAATGCTCTATATACCGGCATTTTGTCGGTATTGTCCATGGCAGAGCTGGGAATTGGCACGGCACTGAACTACAGCTTGTATAAACCGGTGATTCATAAGGATTACGAGAAGATCAAGTCTTATATGCTTCTGTATAAGAAGGCATACCGGATTATCGGGTTCGTGGTAGCAGGAATCGGACTTGTGATTGTCCCTTTCCTGCCGTATCTTGTGAAACAGCCGGAAGGTGTCACACTTCGTGACCTGACGCTGTATTATCTGATTTTCCTGTTTAATACGGTGAGCTCCTATTTTGTGGCATATAAGTACAGTCTGGTGAATGCCGAACAGAAGAATTACATTCAGACGAATATCATCACCGTGACCAAAATGATTACGGTGACGCTGCAGATCATTGTGATTCTGACAACGGGCAATTTTTATGCGTACCTGCTGACCGCGGCAACCGTAGAACTGCTGCAGAAGATCTTTGTCAGCCGTTATCTGAACAATATGTATCCTTACCTGAAAGAAAAGGATATAAAGCCTCTTACGAAAGAGGAGGTCGGGGAAGTTGTCAGGAAAACAAAGGCGCTTGTTCTTCATAAGGTGGGAGATGTGGCACGTCTTCAGACAGATGCCATGATTATTTCCGCATTTATTAATGTGACGTTAAGCGGAATTGTAGATAACTATAATCTGGTGATTTCCTCGGTTTCGAATTTTGTAAACATCATATTTAACTCGGTGCTATCGAGCTTTGGTAATCTCATCGCAACGGAAAGCCGGCAGAAGCAGTATGAAATCTTTAAGGTGTACCGCTTTTTTGCCTGCTGGATCTACGGGTTTTCAGCGACGGGATTTTTGCTGTTACTGACACCACTTGTTCTGTTATGGCTGGGACCTTTCAATGATCTCCCTGTGGCGGCTGTGACCTGTATTTTGATTGATTATTATTTTAAGGGAGAACGGATTGTGCTGTCGAATTTCAAGACGGCAGCCGGGGTGTTTGAACAGGATAAGTATCTTGCACTCATTCAGGGAGCGGTAAACCTGGTGATATCCATTGTGCTGGTACAGCGGATCGGGCTTGCCGGGGTGTATGTCGGGACGATCGTATCCGGACTCATTGCCAATATTACGAAACCGATTATTATTTATCGGGTCTGCTTTGAGATCAAAGCGAAAGACTATTTTGTGGATTCTGCCAGGTTCCTCGCCGTACTTGGTGGAACATTTGCAATTCTGTATGGAATCCGCAGGGTACTCATGCCACAGATCAGCATTTTATCATTTGCGGTTATGTTTGTTGTGATCTGTGTGATCTTTAATGGGGTATTTCTGCTTGTATTTGACAGAACGCAGGAGTTTCAGTATCTGTGGGGGATTGTGAGAAGGAAGATTGTTCGTAGATCATAGGGAACGAGATATTTTTTCAATAGCTTCAAAATGCGTAAGAAACAGTTGAAATATGATACAAACAAGGTATGAACATGAAGGTGAAAGAAAAATTCGTACAATTATGGAATAAATTCAGCCGGTGGCTGTCGGTAAAAAAGCTGGCAATCGGTGCGTTTGCTGCATTCTTATTGTCATTGTTTCCCATTCTGTATCTGACAGTAGTAAACCGGGCATCCGGAGACGACTATGGGTATGGAAAGTATACAAGGCCTGCCTGGGTGGCAACACATTCCCTGATTGAAGTAGCCAAAGCCATTGGACAGACCATACGACAGTATTATTATGGCTGGCAGGGAACGTGGTTCAGCATTGCATTATTTACGCTGCAGCCGGAGGTGTTTCATGATAAGGCATACATTATTGTGACACCACTGATGCTTCTTTTATGGATTGGGAGTACGTTTTATCTGTTTCGGGAAATACTGGTACATCATGTAAAAACAGACAAGTGGGGATACCGTCTGATCACGGTTTTATTCCTTTTTATCAGTATTCAGTTTATACCGGGTAAGAAGTCTTCCCTTTACTGGTTTAATGGCTGTGCCCATTATATGATTCCGTTTACGATGTGCCAGTTTGTGCTTTGCTGGCTTTTGAAATGGGGAAGAACTTATTACAAACGTTATTTTGTTGGAATCTTACTGTTTATGACCTTGCTTGGCGGTTCGAACTATCAGGCAGCATTGCTGGTATTTCTTTTTGCGGTATATTATGGAATGTACCACTTTATCCATGAGAGAAGTAAAAGAATATTCCTTCTTCTTATTCCAATAGCCGCAGAACTGGCAGGACTCCTTGTCAGTATGCTGGCACCCGGAAATAAGGCAAGGGGAGGGGAAGCCTTCGGGCTATCCGCCGGGAAGATGATAGGAACCATCGGAATGTGCTTTGTTCAGGGATTTAAAGATGCAGGTATTTACCTGGTGGAACAACCCCTGGTATTGATAGGAATGCTGGTATTGTTTCTGCTTTTACTGGATGTTATGCCGATTCGTGTAAACAGTGGTAAGGAGTTTCAACCGGACAAAGACAGATTTAGCGGTTTGGCAGGATCCCCATGGACTGGCTGTATCCTGCTTGTCTGCCTTTATTGTGCCATGCAGGCACCCGCATTGTACGCGGGGGTAGAAGTGTCACAGGGAGTCGGAAATACCAATTTTCAGGTATTGCTGCTTACCCTGTTTGGTATTATGCTGATTTTGGCAGGAAAGCTTAAAGAGGTTGTAAAATACAAACAGGCAGCAGCTCATGCCCGCCTGGTAGTTCCGGGGCTGCTTGCTGCATGCGTTGCAGTTTTGGTGTGCCGGCATGGAATAAAGGAAACGACCGATTATATCTGTTATGATTATATCAGGAGTGGACAGGCTGCGGATTATAAAGAGCAGATGGACTTACAGACAAGCTTATTACTTGATTCTGAGGAAGAGGATGTTATTATTCCGATGATTAATGACTGGCAGGGGCCGCTGATGCAGATGCCGGTTACAGGGGATGCATCAGCCTGGGCGAATTATGTTACTGCCGATTTTTATGATAAAAGGACTGTTGTGGCAATTCCCAGAACGGAATGGAATCAGAAATATAAAGAAGGAGAGTAGCCTATGGTAGAAATGGTCAGAAAAGCACAGGACCAGTTGCTTCATTATACAGGGAGAAGCACAGGATCCGAAGTGAAACGAATGATACGTCAGTTATTGGGACAAAAGGTGGCGCCGAAAGACAGCTTTAACTGGCCCAATGGTTTGCTTGCAAAAGCATTAATTGACTATTACAATGCACATCAGAATTCGGAAGAGGCAAGAGAGATACAGAATGCCCTTAAAAAGTATTGCGACCGGTTTATTCATAGGAAATGTAAAATGTATTATTTAGATGATGCGTTAAGTGGGCTTGCACTTATTGAACTGCATCAGATTACGAAGGATGAGAAATATAAACAGGCAGCAGATGCCGTAGCGCAATATTTGTTTCAGCATGAAACGGATGAGTGCGGAAGTCTGCTTTACCGCCCGGCACAGCAGAACGGTTACATATTTGCAGACATGATTGGAATGGTGTGTCCGTTTCTCTGTAAATATGGAGTTACTTATGACAGCAACACGGCAATTAATCTTGCAGTCACACAGATTACGAACTTTATTGCCTATGGTATGGATGAAAAGACCGGATTACCTTATCACGGCTATGAACTGGAAAGCGGTATGAAATATGGAGTGATTGGCTGGGGAAGAGCGGTCGGCTGGCTGATGATCGGAATGGCGGAAACACTGGCTCTGTTAGAAGAAAGCAGACCAAGCTACGAAGCAATGAAACAGGCATACCGCCGCATGGTGGATAAAGTAGAGGCTTATCAGCTTGCCGGTGGATGGTATACCTGGCAGCTTCCGGCAAAGGAAGGTCCGGTGGATACCTCTGCAACGGCGATGATTTTGTATGCCATTTCAAGATCCCTCAATACCAAGGTATTGATTGGCATTCACAAATCCAGAATGCTGCGTGGGCTTGAAGCATTACAGAGTATTGTAACAGATGGGGAAGTACCGAATGCGCTGGCAGAATGTCAGGGATTCAGCATGTATCCGCAGGTATACGGAAGTTATCCCTGGTCACTGGGACCGGCCTTATCCTTGTTTGTCATGAATGAAGATCAAAAAGAAGGAAACATATAATATGATTATTATACAGCTTGCCGGTGGACTGGGAAACCAGCTCCAGCAGTATGCACTATATCAGAAATTTAAAAGTCTCGGAGCGGAAGCGAAGCTGGATCTGTCGTGGTTTGAACAATTCAAAACGACAGAACGGAAAAACGGGATTATTGCAACAAATCGTCAGTGTGAATTGGATTTTTTTGATCATCTTCCTTATGAAAGCTGTACCGGGGAAGAAAAAACGGCATTGACCGGTTCACAGGGGCTTGCAGGGAAGCTGCGCAGAAGACTGCTTCCACAGACAGTACACTGGTATAAAGAAAAACAGATGTATGATCCGGCACTTTTGAATTACAG
>USDI01000044.1 GCA_900553305.1 uncultured Lachnospiraceae bacterium | reverse complement strand
CTTTAAGGAACAACAGTTAAAAGAGCAGGAGCAGAAGAAGGAACCGGAAATGCCTCACAAGGAGGTTGGTTTTATCGCTGTTTCCGTAGGGGAAGGCATGAGTGAGATCTTCAAGGGACTTGGTGCCGACTACATCATTGAGGGTGGTCAGACCATGAATCCGAGTACCGAAGATATGCTGAATGCAATCGATAAGGTGAATGCGGATACGATCTTTATTCTTCCTAACAACAAGAACATTATCCTTGCAGCAAACCAGGCGAAGACTATGGTAGAAGATAAGAAGATCATTGTTATCCCGACGAAGACGGTTCCGCAGGGAATTACAGCAATCATTAATTATGTACCGGATATGGATCCGGAGGACAATGCGGCGACCATGGAATGTGAAATCAAGAATGTGTTAACCGGTCAGGTCACCTATGCCGTTCGTGATACCATGATTGACGATAAAGAAATCAAGCAGGGCGATTATATGGGAATCGGTGATTCCGGCATTCTTTCTGTCGGACGCGACATGGAAGAGGTCACCTTCAACATGATTAAGGCCATGATGCATGATGACCTGGAACTGATCAGCATTTACTATGGTTCGGATGTAACCGAAGAAGCTGCCGAGGCCGTTAAGGCGAAGGTGGAAGAAACCTATCCGGACTGCGATGTGGAATTACAGATGGGCGGACAGCCAATCTATTACTACGTGATTTCCATGGAATAAATACCGGAAATAAAATTGTAAAACGAATTTAACAATCAAATACATTGCGAAAGGACGGTTCAACCGTCCTTTTTGCATATAGTAAGAAGTAGAAACAAAAGCTACATATAGTGGTTGTAAGGGGTGAAAAATGAATTCGACAAACGATATCCTGTCTGTAAAAGGAGTCGGTGACAAAACAGCCAGACTTTTTCGAAAGATCGGGATTGATACGGTAGAAGATCTCATTCACGATTATCCAAGAGATTATGTGGTTTATCCGGAACCTAAGAAGCTTAAAGCCGCACAGGACGGAGAACTGATGGCAGTATTCCTGCAGTTGCAGGGAACCTTTTCTTTTAAGAAATTCCGCAATCTGACCATTGGGACAGGCAAAGCAACCGACGGGCAGGATACGGTGACCTTAACCTTTTTCAATATGCCGTATCTGAAATCCAAGCTCGTTTCAGGAGCCTGTTATCTTTTCTACGGAAAGCTGCAGGAGGAACACGGCCAGTACCGCATGGAACAGCCGGTGATCTATGGCAGGGACGAATATGAAAAGCTGCGCATGCAGCTCCAGCCGGTCTACGGACTGACTAAGGGACTGACCAATCATCTGATTCGGAAATGCATTGCACAGGTTCTTCCGGAATATGCAGAGCCGGAATTTGTACCACCGGAAATTGTAAAGGAATATCACCTTCCTGACCGGAAGGAAGCCCTGAGGCGGATTCATTTTCCGGAAAGCTACGAAGAACTTGCAAAGGGCCGCAGAAGGCTTGTTTTTGACGAATTATTTCTGTTCCTTCTGATGATCCGGAAGATGAAGCAGATCAAGGAAGAGGAAACCCTGTATCCCATGCTGGAAACGGCATGGCCCGGGCGTCTTATGGAACAGCTCCCTTATCCGCTTACCGGAGCACAGAAGCGGGTTTACGGAGAAATTGTAGAAGATCTTACCGGTGGCAGATGCATGAACCGCCTGATTCAGGGCGATGTCGGATCCGGCAAGACAATTCTTGCCTTTTTAGCCCTTCTTTTGTGCGTGGATAATGGCTATCAGGGAGCCCTGATGGCACCGACGGAAATTCTTGCCACCCAGCATTTTGAACAGATCTGCGCCATGACGAAGGAATATGAGCTTCCGTTTAAGCCGGTCTTATTAACCGGATCCATGAGTGCCAAAGCCAAAAAGGATGCCTATCAGCAGATTGCCGATGGCAGTGTAAATCTCGTAATCGGAACGCATGCCCTGATTCAGGACAAGGTATTGTTTCAGAAACTTGCACTTGTCATTACCGATGAGCAGCATCGTTTCGGCGTACGCCAGAGGGAACGCTTCGGAGAAAAGGGCGGCAGCCCCCATGTGCTTGTCATGAGTGCAACGCCGATTCCCCGTACCCTTGCGATTATCCTGTATGGGGATCTGCATATTTCCCTCGTGGACGAGCGGCCTGCCGAGCGGCTTCCCGTAAAAAACTGCGTGGTCGGTGTTTCGTACCGTCCGAAAGCATATGCCTTTATCGAAAAGGAGGTTGCCGCCGGAAGACAGGTTTATGTAATCTGTCCGATGGTTGAAGAAAACGAAGCACTGAATGATGTCGAGAACGTAACCGACTATACGAAGCTTCTCCGGGAGAAGCTGAATTCGAAAATTCGCGTGGAAATGATCCATGGCAAGATGAAAGCCGATCAGAAGCAGGAAATCATGGATCAGTTTGCAAAAGGAAATATTGATGTTTTAGTTTCCACAACCGTAATTGAAGTCGGTATCAATGTACCGAATGCAACCGTCATGCTGGTCGAGAATGCGGAACGCTTCGGACTGGCACAGCTCCATCAGCTTCGTGGCCGGATCGGGCGCGGAAAGGAGCAGTCCTACTGTATTTTTATGAATCATTCCGAAAAGCCTGAAAACAATAAACGGCTAAAAATTTTGAATGATTCCAATGACGGTTTTTATATTGCAGAACAGGATTTGAAGCTGCGCGGACCGGGGGATCTGTTTGGGTTCCGTCAGAGCGGATTGATGGAATTCAAGATTGCGGATGTTTATCAGGATGCTTCTTTATTGAAAAAAATCAGCCAGACGGTAGACCATCTGCTTGCAGAAGATGAAAATCTGACGCAGAGTGAGAACAGCGCATTAAGGGAATATTTGGAAGAGAATACAACGAAACTGATTGACTTTAAGTCGATCTGAAAGTAAGATATTTGGGAAGGATTGGTGAACCGATTGAGTAAAAAAATTGCAGTAGTAACAGATTCGAACAGTGGAATAACCCAGAAGGAAGGCAAGGACCTTGGCTTATTTGTACTTCCGATGCCTTTTATGATTGACGATACGGAATATTTCGAGGACATCAGCCTGACGCAGGAGGGCTTCTATGAGAAATTAGAGGGCGGCGCCAATGTGGTAACCAGTCAGCCTTCCCCGGATTCTGTCATGAAGCTGTGGGATGATCTTCTTGCATACTATGAGGAACTGGTTTACATCCCGATGAGCAGCGGATTATCCGGCTCCTGCCAGACAGCACTCATGCTGGCTGATGAAGCGGATTACATAGGCCGTGTGCACGTTGTCAATAATCAGCGGATTTCGGTCACCCAGCGGCAGTCCTGTCTGGATGCGTTACTGCTTGCAGAGCGCGGACTTACCGGTGCGGAAATCAAGATGTTCCTGGAAGAGGATAAATTCAATTCCAGTATTTATATTATGCTGGATACCCTGTTTTATCTGAAAAAGGGCGGACGTATCACTCCGGCAGCGGCTGCAATCGGTTCTTTACTGAAGTTGAAACCGGTGCTTACCATTCAGGGAGAAAAGCTCGATGCGTTTTCCAAGGCAAGAACCGTATCCCAGGGAAAGCAGACCATGATTTCCGCCATCCGCAAGGATATGGAAACACGTTTTGGCGGTGCAACACCGGAAAACATCTGGCTGGAGATTGCTTATACGAAGGATTTAGAAACTGCCCTGCAGTTTAAAGAAGAATTATTAAAGGAATTCCCGGGATTTGAAATTGTCGTGCAGCCCTTATCCTTAAGCGTGGCCTGCCACATCGGACCGGGTTCCCTTGCAGTTGCATGCTGCAAAAAGATATGAAAAACAAAGAAAGAGGTTTATTAAATGGCGAAGGAAGCGGTTTATGACGCTTCCAGTATTACGGTGCTGGAAGGCTTGGAAGCGGTCAGACGAAGACCGGGAATGTATATCGGAAGTGTTTCTACGAAGGGCTTAAACCATCTGATTTATGAAATCGTAGACAATTCCGTGGACGAACATCTTGCCGGTTATTGTGACAAAATCTGGGTAACGCTCGAGGCAGACGGATCGGCAACCATCGAAGATAACGGACGAGGCATTCCGGTCGGACTCCATGAAAAGGGAATCAGTGCAGAACGTCTGGTGCTCACGACGCTTCATGCGGGCGGTAAGTTCGACGATTCCGCATACAAGACAAGCGGAGGGCTGCACGGTGTTGGTTCCTCGGTCGTAAATGCCTTATCCACGCATCTGACCATTCAGGTAAAGAGCGGAGGGAATCTTTACGAAGACCGTTACGAAAGAGGAATCCCTGCGGTAGATCTGGTCGAAGGACTTCCACCTGTGATCGGGAAAGCAAGAGGAACCGGCACAAAGATTAATTTCCTGCCGGACGATACCATTTTTGACCGCACGCGGTTTAAGGAAGACGATATCAAGAGCCGTCTGCATGAAACGGCCTACTTAAATCCGTTACTTACCATTATTTTTGAAGATAAAAGAAAAGACGTAACCGACCATGTGGAATATCACGAACCGGATGGAATCATCGGATTCATCAAGGATATGAACAAGTCCACGGAGACGGTCTGTGATGTCGTTTATTTTAAAGGCGAAAGCGAAGGCATTTCGGTAGAAGGAGCCTTCCAGTATATCAATGAATTCCATGAAAATGTTCTGGGATTCTGTAATAATATTTACAATGCAGAAGGCGGTACCCATCTTACCGGCTTTAAAACTGCGTTCACAAATATTATCAATACCTATGCCAGAGAGCTGAATATTTTAAAGGAAAAGGATGTGAACTTTACCGGTGCCGATGTGCGTAACGGTATGACCGCCGTGATTTCCGTCAAGCATCCGGATCCCCGTTTTGAAGGACAGACGAAAACAAAGCTCGATAACCAGGATGCGGCAAAGGTCGTAGCAAAAGTCACAAGTGATGAACTTATCCGTTACTTTGACCGTAATTTAGAAACCTTAAAGAATGTTATCGGCTGTGCCGAAAAAGCCGCCAAAATCCGTAAAACCGAAGAAAAAGCAAAGACCAATATGC
Organism: uncultured Lachnospiraceae bacterium; assembly: GCA_900553305.1. Classification (GTDB taxonomy): domain Bacteria; phylum Bacillota; class Clostridia; order Lachnospirales; family Lachnospiraceae; genus Suilimivivens. The sequence goes on along the minus strand of USDI01000044.1, from coordinate 8,539 downwards.
TCACGAAGCAGAAGTTTTCCTTTGATTCGAACGGAAAGCTGGCAAACTGTGAATCCAGGGACGCTTCCAAGTGCGAAATCTTCATTGTCGAAGGAGATTCTGCAGGCGGCAGTGCCAAAACAGCCAGAGACCGTGCCTATCAGGCGATTCTTCCTATTCGTGGCAAGATCCTGAATGTGGAGAAGGCAAGTATTGATAAGGTATTGGCCAATGCGGAAATCAAAACCATGATCAATGCGTTCGGTTGTGGATTTTCCGAAGGATACGGAAACGACTTCGATATTACGAAGCTCCGTTATGACAAGATTATTATTATGGCCGATGCCGATGTGGATGGTGCCCATATTTCCACATTGCTTTTGACCTTATTCTACCGTTTCATGCCGGAACTGATTTACGAAGGACATGTTTATATTGCCATGCCGCCGTTATATAAGGCGATGCCCTCAAAGGGAGAAGAAGAGTACCTGTACGATGACAAGGCATTAGAGCAGTACCGCAAGAAGCATAAAGGCCCCTTTACCTTACAGCGGTACAAAGGTCTTGGAGAAATGGATGCAGAGCAGTTATGGGAGACCACTTTGGATCCGGCGTCCAGAATTTTAAAGCAGGTGGAGATTGAAGATGCCCGTATGGCATCTGAAGTGACTGAAATGCTGATGGGAACCGAGGTTCCTCCCAGAAAGGCATTTATCTATGAACATGCCACCGATGCGGAGCTGGATATCTGATCAGGAAGACAGATTCCGGAGTTTCTTAGAAAGGAATTTATTTCATGGAAGAAAAAATCATCAAAACCGAATATTCGGAAGTGATGCAGAAATCCTATATTGACTATGCCATGAGTGTCATTATTGCGCGTGCCCTGCCGGATGCCAGAGACGGGTTAAAACCGGTACAGCGCCGTGTGCTTTACGATATGCATGAGCTTGGAATCCGTTATGACAAGCCGTACCGTAAGAGTGCACGTATTGTCGGTGATACCATGGGTAAATACCATCCCCACGGAGACAGCTCCATTTATGATGCGCTCGTTGTGATGACACAGGATTTTAAGAAGGGAATGCCCTTAATTGACGGGCACGGTAACTTCGGCAACATCGAAGGCGACGGAGCAGCCGCCATGCGATACACAGAAGCACGCCTCGAAAAAGTAACTCAGGAAGCGTTTTTAGCGGACCTGGATAAGGATGTTGTTGACTTTGTGCCGAACTTTGATGAAACTGAGAAAGAACCTTCCGTTCTTCCTGTAAAGATTCCGAACCTCTTAGTCAACGGTTCCGAAGGAATTGCCGTTGGTATGGCAACCAGCATTCCGCCTCACAATCTCGGCGAGGTGGCCGATGCGGTAAAAGCCTACATGCAGAATGAAGAAATTACTACAGAAGGATTGATGAAATATATTAAAGGTCCGGATTTTCCGACCGGCGGTATCGTTACCAACAAGGACGAACTGCTGGAAATTTACGAAACCGGTGTTGGAAAAATCAAGGTCCGCGGCAAGGTGGACATTGAAAAGGGAAAGGCGGGCAAGACGAATGTAGTCATTTCCGAAATTCCCTATACCATGATCGGAGCCAACATTTCCAAGTTTCTTATGGATGTAGCAGCTCTTTCCGAGACCAAGAAGACGCAGGATATTGTAGACATTACGAACCAGTCCTCCAAGGAGGGTATCCGTATTGTCATTGAGCTTCGTAAGGATGCGGATGTTGAGAACTTTGTCAACATGCTCTATAAAAAGACAAGACTCGAAGATACCTTTGGTGTCAATATGCTGGCCATTGCCGATGGCAGACCGGAAGTCATGAGTCTTAAGCAGATCATCAAACACAATGTGGATTTCCAGTTTGAAGTGGCACGCCGGAAATATACCACACTTCTTGAAAAGGAGCTGGAACGCAAGGAAATTCAGGAAGGCTTAATTAAAGCCTGCAATGTCATTGATCTTGTCATTGAGATTTTACGTGGTTCCAAGGACCGTGCCATGGCGAAAGCCTGTTTGGTCGAAGGAAAGACCGATGGCATCAAATTCCGTTCCAAGGAATCCAGAATCATGGCTTCCCAGCTCTGTTTTACCGAAAAGCAGGCAAATGCCATCTTAGAGATGCGTTTATATAAATTAATCGGACTCGAACTTGAAGCATTGATTAACGAACACGAGGATACGCTTGCCAATATTTACCGGTATGAGGATATCTTGGACCGCCGGGATTCCATGGCACAGGTCATTATGAATGAACTGGATGACATCCGCCGGGAATATGGGAAGCCACGGAAAACAGTCATCGAAAATGTGGCAGAAGCCGTTTATGTGGAAAAGAAGATTGAGGAGATGGATATTGTCTTCTTAATGGACCGCTTCGGCTATGCCCGGTCCGTGGATGTTCCGACCTATGAGCGGAACAAGGAGGCAGCGGATACTGAAAATAAATATGTGGTCTTCTGTAAGAACACCGGTAAGATCTGTATCTTTACCAATACCGGTCAGCTTCATACCGTAAAATTACAGGATGTTCCGTTTGGAAAGTTCCGTGACAAGGGTGTTCCGATTGACAACATCAGTAATTATGATTCACAGAAAGAATACGCCATCACGGTAGAAAGCCAGACAAGTCTTAACCTTTACCGGCTTCTGTTTGTTACATCCCAGGCTATGATGAAAGTTGTTGACGGCGGCGAATTTGACGTGGCAAAAAGAACCGTTGCCGCAACGAAGCTGCAGGATAACGATGAGGTCATCAGTGTTGAAATTATCAAGGAACAGAAGCAGGTTATCTTACAGTCCGCCGATGGATATTTCCTGCGATTTGGCTTAGAGGAAATCCCCGAAAAGAAGAAGTCGGCTGTGGGCGTCCGCGGAATGAAGCTTTCCGATAAGGATCATGTGGAAGCGGTTTATTATACACAGACGGCTATGCCGGATCCGGATATTGTATATAAAGACAAGCATGTGGAACTGCAGCGGATCAAGCCGCAGCACAGAGACAGCAAAGGAACCAAACTTCGTCTGTAGCGTTAAGGAGGAACTATGAGAGTAATTGCAGGAACGGCGCGCAGCCTTCCGTTAAAGACACCGGCATCCATGGATACCCGACCGACCACGGACCGGATTAAAGAAACTTTATTTAATATGATCCAGATGGATGTGCCCGGATGTGTTTTTGCAGATTTCTTTGCAGGAAGCGGCGGAATCGGCATCGAGGCCTTAAGCCGTGGGGCAGAGCACAGTTATTTTATTGAAAATAACCCCAAAGCCATTGCCTGCATTCAGGATAATTTACAGTTTACAAAGTTCACAGACCGGGCAACCCTGATTAAGGGAGAGGTCTTATCCGGCGTCCACCAGATCCATGAAAAGGAGGTTTCCATCATCTTTATGGATCCTCCGTATGCACTTGGCATTGAACCGGCGCTTTTCCGTGAATTAAGGAATATGCCGTATGTTACCGAAAATACCACCATTATTTTAGAAGCCGCAATTGACCGGTCCTTTGATTTCTTAGAAGAACCAATCAATTTTCCGTTCAATTCAGGAATTACAAGACCAATAAACATTTATTTATCAAAAGACAATAGGGAACGGAATCCCAATGTCTTAAGGAGAAGAAAATTGAAAAAAGCAATTTATCCTGGAAGCTTTGATCCGGTTCATTACGGACACCTCGATGTCATCCGCCGTGCGGCGCAGATGTTTGACGAATTAACGGTAAGTGTCTTAAACAATAAAGTAAAGACACCATTGTTTTCAGTAGAAGAACGTGTTAAGATATTAAAAGAAGCGGTGAGGGATATTCCGAATGTTAAGGTGGAATCCTTCAGCGGCTTATTGGTAGATTATGCAAAAGAGAAAGATGTTCATGTTGTGATCCGTGGCTTACGTGCCATCACCGATTTTGAATATGAACTTCAGACAGCCCAGACAAATGCCAAGCTTTCCCATGGTGCAGTGGATACGGTCTTTTTAACGACCGGTTTGGAATATGCCTACCTCAGTTCTTCGAGCGTTAAAGAAATTGCCAGCTTCGGAGGCGATATTTCCATGTGTGTACCGAACTTTTTAGGAAAGCAGATTTATGACAAATATGGAATAGAAAGAAATGAACCGGAGGCAATGGAATGAGCAGCAGAATTGAACAGTTAATTGATGAAATCGAAGAATATATCGATGGTTGCAAGTATCAGACCTTTTCCGATACCAAGATTATTGTGAACAAGGAAGAGATTGACGAGCTTCTTCGGGAACTGCGTATGAAAACCCCTGATGAGATCAAGCGTTATCAGAAGATTATCAGTAACAAAGAAGCTATTTTAAATGATGCCAGAGCGAAAGCCGAGGCCCTGATCAATGAAGCAACCCTGCATACCAACCAGTTGATCAACGAACATGAAATTATGCAGCAGGCTTACGCACAGGCGAACGAAGTGGTTACCATGGCAACGAAGCAGGCGCAGGAAATTCTGGACAATGCGACCATGGAAGCAAACAATGTCCGGTCTGCCGCCATGCAGTATACCGATGATATCTTAGCAAATGTGGAAATGCTCATCAACCAGACGATGAAAACCACAACTGAGCATTATGAAAGCTTTATGGCGGGACTCAATCATTATAATGATGTCGTGAATTCCAACCGTGTAGAACTTAATCCGCCGGAACCCGATAAGTTTGAAGCACCGGAAGGTGATCTTCAGGAAAGTACGACGGGAAGCATTAATGTCGATATGTTGTAAGGCCTGAACCGGCCTACCGATTGGTAGGCCGGTTTTTATGTAGAGCACTTAGTGAAAACGAGTCGAAGACGAAGTTTGAACTTAGTGCGAACGATACCTGGGCACTTAATAAGAACAAGCAAAGCGAAGTTCGAATTTAGTGCAGCAGGTATATGTAGAATACTTAGCGAAAACGAGTCGGAGACGAAGTTTGAGCTTAGCATAGGAGTGAACGATGCCGATTATAGTTATAGATCCCGGTCACGGTGGCGAGAACCGTGGCGGGGAATATAGTGAATTTGTAGAAAAAGAAATCAATCCGATTGTAGCGCAGGCCATGAAGGAGCATCTTGAAAAATTCGAGGATGTTACGGTTTATCTGACGCATGAAGTGGACATGGATATGACGATCAAAGACCGTGTTGCGTTTGCAAAAGAAAAGAATGCGGATTTTCTGTATTGTCTTCATTTCAATCTGTCCGTCAACCACAACTTATACGGTGCGGAAGTGTGGGTGCCGTCCCGTGGGGAATTATACAGCAGGGGATTTGCTTTTGCGGAGATTGAAATGCAGGAGCTTACGGATATGGGCTTGTTTTCCCGTGGCATCAAGACGAGGCTGAATGACCGTGGAACCGACTACTACGGCATCTTACGGTACTCTGCAGAAATGGATGTTCCGTGTGCCTTAATCGAGCACTGTCATTTGGATCATGCAAAGGATGCCTTTGCGGTAGCCGATGGAGAGGAATCGTTAAATGCCCTTGGAATCCGGGATGCCGAAGCTGTTGCGAAATATTTTGGCTTGAAATCCGAAGAACTGGGAGTCGATTATTCCGGTTATCCGGTTTCCCAGATCCCGGTTCCTGCAGATATTGCAAGGCCGGATGAAACCGAGCCGGAAGTAAATGAAATCGAACTTACCGCTATCGATTCTGAAACCGGCATGGCAACGATTCGGATGACTGCGTCAGACAGTGACAGTTATATCCAATATTATGCCGTCAGTACCGATGGCGGCAATACCTATTCGGAATTATTGGAGTGGCCACGGCCGGAGCAATGGGATGTCTCGGCTGCGGAACATACCTTTACGTTCCAGCTTCCGTTTGATACCGCAGTGGAGCTGCGGACCATGGCCTATAATGAATATGACAAATTTACAGAAAGCAATACCATAGAGGCTGGGACCATCGAAGACCCGGAACGGCTGCGTCAGGAAATGCAGCAGCAAAAGGCAGAGGAGCTTTTGGATAAACAGCAGACCTATACCGAAGTTACTGCAGAAGCCTTTGCCAGCCACGCGGATCCGGTAGCGCCTGCAAAATCAAGCGGATATTCGATCGGAATTATGGTTGCAATCGCCGGAATTGTGCTTCTGATACTGATTCTTCTTATGGTGCTGATCAGAAACCTGCGTGGATTATTACGACATAAAAAGCGAAAATAAGTACGGTCTGGATCAGCTTATGCAGCAGATAAACCGGAATGGACAGTCCCGCATTTTTTAGGATGGAACCGGCCTGCAGGATAAAAGAAAGCCCTCCAAGCGGAAGCAGGACAAGTACCCAAAGTGGTGGATAGGTATTCATTTTTGAAATTCCTCCCGTGATTTCAAGCAGGCAGCACAGAAAGGCATTGAGGAACGGAAGAGGAAGCCGGAATACAAAAGGGAAACGGCCAAGCAGCCGGATGAGAAGCTCCGGCAGAATATAAAGTGTCTGTAATAAAATGAGGTAGCCTCCGAGTCTGGTAATGGACGTGATGGCCTGTGTAATCGAAGCGTCAATCGCATTTAACAGGCTTACAGGAGAACCGGAAGGCAGCTTTTGAAAGGCACAGGATTTGTAGGTGGTTTTGCGTAAAACCAGTCCATACAGCAGAGGAATCCCATACATGGCAATGAGATAAGGGAGTTTATTGGTAATTCCAAGGGTTGGCAGCACATAGGAGCAGAAGTAAACCGGCCCCATATTGTTCGTAAAGGCACACAGGTATTCGGCTTCTTTCTGTGTGATCTGCTTTTCCTCATACATGGTACAGGCTGTCAAAGCCCCCATCGGGAAACCGCAGAAGAATCCGACGAGAATTCCATAGGCGCTTGCCGAAGGAAAATAGGAAGTCAGATTCATCCTGATGATGATTCCGGAAATCACCATAAAGGGAAATAACGTTGGCAGGATTTTAAGGAACCAGAGTAAAAGAGCATTCTTGGCGTATCCGATACAGGCCGTCGGCTCAGTCAGGATACATACTGCCAGAAACATAAAAAATAAAAAAGAAAAGAAACGTTTCATTTCCGAATCCTGCAAGGTGTGTTATTCTATTACATATGCCTGAGCTGCGCAGGATATGCCGCAATCCCTATACGGAAATGAATAATAAGGAACAGGAGTATAACAGATGTTGCAGAATATAGATGCCGTTTTATTTGATCTGGATGGATCCCTCGTGGATTCCATGTGGATCTGGAAGGATATTGACCGTGAGTACCTGGGAAGGTTTGGCATTCCGCTTCCGGAGGACCTGCAGTCCAGGATTGAAGGAATGTCGTTTTCAGAGACTGCGGTTTACTTTAAAGAACATTTTTCCATTCCGGACAGCATTGAACAGATGAAGTCGGACTGGACGCAGATGGCAAGGGATAAATATCTGCATGAGGTTCCGTTAAAGAACGGGGCGGACCGCTTTATCGCGTACTGTGCCGATCACGATATCCGGCTTGGAATTGCTACCAGCAACGAGCGTTCCCTTGTGGAGGGAGTTCTTGAATCCCTTGGAGTATCCCGGTACTTTACCTGCATTGTAACAGGGTGCGAGGTGAAAAAGGGCAAGCCGTCTCCGGATGTTTATTTAGAGGCTGCCAGACAATGTGGAGCAGCACCGGAAAACTGCCTTGTGTTCGAGGATATCATCCCCGGAATCCAGGCAGGGAAAGCCGCCAACATGAAGGTCTGTGCCGTGCATGATCTTTATTCCCTGCATCAGACAAAAGAAAAACAGGAGCTTGCAGACTTTTATATCCACGATTATGAAGATGTGATGAAGTTACTGGAGGAAAACATATGAGAGCAGTTAAAGGAACGTTTGGATATCTTGATAAAAAGAAGCGGAACGCCATTCTATGGACAATTCTCTGCTTTGGCATTTCACTGGCTATTTTTCTGGCCGGTTACCTGACAACCGGAACCAGAAAGAATCTGTTAACCGTGGTTGCGGTGCTTGGATGTCTTCCGGCTTGCAAAAGCATTGTCAATATGATTATGCTCTGCCGGGCGAAGGGCTGCAGCAGTGAGGCCTATGAGCAGATCAAACCCTGTGAGGGCCGTCTGATCGGTATGTGTGACCTTTATTTCACATCCTATCAGAAGAATTTTCCGATCAGTCATATGGTCGTGGATGGCAAGGTCATTCTGGGCTTTTCCGAGAACGGGAAGTGTGACCTCGACGCCGCAGTTACTCATTTACAGACCATGTTAAAGCAGGGCGGCTTCAAGGATTATACCATTACCTTAACGAAAGACCTTAAGAAATACTGCGAACAGTTAAAGAACCGTTCCGAAGCACAGCCGGAGCGGAATCCAGAAAAAGAAGATGAGGTCCGCGTCTTGTTATATGAAATCACCTTATAACTTTGGGTGATGTACGAATCTTTATTGGTTGAATGTCCTATATGTTAATTGAATAATATGGAAATGCAGAAATACAGGATATTGAAATAACCCAATATATAAATTGCAAAATATAAGAATTATAAAATATAAAATTATTAAAATACCGAAATATAATTATATAAATACTGAAATAGAAAATAGAGAAATATAAA
>USDI01000043.1 GCA_900553305.1 uncultured Lachnospiraceae bacterium | reverse complement strand
ATTTTCTCATATGCACGGCAACAAAAGGGTCATTGTATTGCCCCCGACAACACAATGACCCTCATTTCTTTCATTATTTACCTTCAGGATTGCTTAAATAAGCCTCCATTCCTGCCATCGCCTGTTCTTCATCGGATCCATCTGTAATAATCCTGATTTCCGTTCCTAAGCTCGATGCAAGGCTCATCATACCCATAATACTCTTCGCATTAACCTTTCTTCCCTCGGTTTCCAGATAAACCGTACTGTCATACTGGCTTGCAACCTGTACCAGCATTGCAATGGGTCTTGCCTCCAGTTGTCCATCCAACTGAAGCCTGATCGATTTCTCCATCATAATATTCTCCTCCTTTAAACCCTAATCTTATCGGCGAGTTCGCTCAGTTTGCGTAATCTATGATTGACGCCGGACTTCCCTACTGGCGGATTAAGGAACTTTCCGAGCTCCTGCAAAGAACTTTCCGGATATTCTAGTCGGGCTTCCGCCATTTCACGCAGGTTCTCCGGCAGTTTTTCCATCCCGTAATGCTTCTGCAGATAAAGGATATCCTCAATCTGCCTGCTCGCAGCATTTACCGTTTTGGTGATATTGGCCGCTTCACAATTCACCTTACGGTTTACAGAATTACGAACCTCCTTTTCTACACGAAGGTTCTCTAAATACATTAAGGACAGGCGTGCACCCATTACATTTAACAGATCGACAATTGCCGCCCCTTCCTTCATATATACTACATAGTGCTTCTTTCTGCAAATAATTTTCGCATCCAGTTCAAAGTCTGCAATCGTTTCCCTGATCTGCAGTGCCTGCTTCTCCTGTTCACAGACAAATTCCAAATGATACCCCTTCTTCGGATCACTCATGGAACCTGTGCATAGAAAAGCACCTCGTAAGTATGCTCTCTTACAACAGCTCTGCTTCAGCAGCATCCGGTTCACCCCTTCCAACGGGAAAAGAGGTTCTCCCGATTCATCCAGCATTTTCAATGCCTGCAGCACTTTGTTCGCGCACGCATCTATCATAAAGGTTTTTTTCAGTAATGTAAAGTATTTTCTCCCTATTATCTCGTTTTCAGACTTTAGCTCAATTTGTGTGCCGGAAATGTCCTTTTTCAGGGCACACCCGTAAGTGACAAGCGCCGCCAGCTCGGCAAGCTCACAATGTCTGGCTCCCGGCACCACGTTTTCCAACTCTTCCTTCACTTGTAACGAAAATGACATGTTTCTCTCCTAAATACCCTGTCCCACATCACGATGCGTAATCTTAAGTCCGTAATCGCCCTGATCCTTCAGTTCCTCATAGAGACGGTTCGCCAGTGTCACACTGCGGTGTTTGCCTCCGGTACAGCCGATTCCGATCACAAGCTGATACTTTCCTTCCTTCACATAATTGGGTATCAGGAATTTAATCATGTCTGTCAGCTTATCAATGAAGATATGCGCCTCATCAAAGCTCATCACATAATCCTGTACTTCCCTGTCATTTCCGGTTTTGTATTTCAGTTCTTCAATATAGAATGGATTCGGCAGGAAACGTACATCAAATACCAGATCCGCATCTGCCGGAATACCATGCTTGAATCCAAAGGAAAGGATCGTCACCATCAGGCTGTTATAGCGCTCATTGCGCACAAAGATTCGATCCAGCTCCTCCTTTAATTCCCTTGTTAAAAGGCGGGAGGTATCAATGACATAATCCGCCTGACTCTTCATATTCTTAAGGATTTCCCTCTCTTTCCGGATTCCATCCTCAATTCGTCCATCCGGGGAAAGCGGATGAACACGTCTTGTTTCCTTGTAACGCTTTAAAAGCTCGGCATCTCCCGCTTCCATAAAGAGGATTTCGAAAGAATAGCCATTGTCACGGAGCTTGTGCAGGATCTTCTCTACATCTTCAAAGGACTGGTCGGCACGCACATCAAGGCCGAGTGCCACCTTGGTAACCTCGCTGTTTGGCATGGCAATCAGTTCCACAAACTTCTCAATCAGAAGAACAGGAAGATTGTCTACACAATAAAATCCCGCATCCTCCAGCATACGGAGTGCTGTACTTTTTCCTCCACCGCTCATACCGGTAACAATTACAAAACGCATATTAAAACTCTCCCAAAAAGATCACTTCTGTCTCCAGAGTGACACCGAATTTCTCTTTCACACGCTCCTGCACTTCGCAGATCACCTCTGCCACATCCGCTGCAGAAGCATGGTTTTTGTTAATTATAAAGCCACAGTGCTTTTCGGAAACACAGGCTCCTCCGATTGAATATCCCCGTAAGCCTGCATCCATAATGAGCTTTCCGGCAAAATACCCTTGCGGCCGTTTAAAGGTGCTTCCGGCACTTGGATACTGCAGGGGCTGCTTATCCCTGCGGCGCTGGTTCAGCTCTGCCATCTTCGCTGCAATCTCTTCCTTATTGCCCGGCTGCAGTTCAATCTCTACCTGTACTACAATAAAGGGACGCTTCTTAATCACGCTGGTGCGATACCCGAATTCCATATCCTGATTATCAAGGGCAAGGATTTCGCCCTCTTCATTCATGACCCACACCTTCGTAACAACCTGCTTCAGTTCCCCATCATAGGCTCCGGCGTTCATCACCACACCGCCGCCGATAGATCCGGGAATTCCGGATGCAAATTCAAAACCGGTCAGGGCATGTTCATAAGCTTCCCGGGCAATCTGGGACATGAGACATCCTGCCTGAACCGTCAATCTGTTTTCGTACACCTGAATCTGATCCATCCCGTCTCCAAGATGAAGAATCATACCGTGATAGCCTTTATCTCCGACCAGAAGATTGCTCCCGTTCCCGAGAACAAAATACGGAAGCTCCACCATCTTAAAATACGGAATCAGCTTTTCCAGCTGTTCCTTATTGCGGATCCGTAAGAACGCTTCCGCTTCGCCGCCCACCCGGAATGTCGTGTGACGGCTCATCGGTTCGTTTTTCAGAATATCCTGTGGATCTACATATTGACTGATATATTCATAAACTGCTTCATTTATAAGTTCCAAACCGCACTCCTGCACATCTGTTTTATTTGTTACTAACGGTCCAATACCAGCTTGGCTGCTCCGAAAATACCGGCATCATTTCCCAGTGTTGCAAGCTCGAACTTCGCATCCCTGCTTGCATGGAAAACAGCTTTCTGATAGTAGGGCTTGATATAATCAATGAGAACAGGGCCTGCCTTGGATACGCCGCCGCCAATAACGAAAGCTTCCGGATTGGTTACACAGGCAATTGCTGCAAGTCCTTCTCCCAGATACTGTCCGAACTGCTCTGCGATTTCCATTGCAACCGGATCCTTTGCTTTTACTGCGTCAAATACGCTCTTTGCAGAAAGTGTTGTTGTACGCAGAACAGAATCCTGTGTGGTCTTTTCCAGCTTGCGCTTTGCAAGACGGGTAACGCCGGTTGCAGAGGAATACTGTTCCAGACATCCCTTGTTTCCACAGCCGCAGGTCTCCTGCTCGGCATCTTCCACATGAATATGCCCGATTTCACCACCGGCTCCGTTTGCTCCTGTGAGCATCTTTCCGTTGACGATGATACCGCCGCCCACACCGGTTCCAAGTGTCACAACGACAAGATCCTTATAGCCCTGTCCGCCGCCCTTCCACATCTCACCAAGTGCAGCAACATTGGCGTCATTACCTGCCATAACGGGGATCTTTAAGATATTTTCCAGAGTTTCCTTGATACTGAATACCCCCCATCCAAGGTTTGCAGCCTTATAGATGACGCCTTCACTGTCAACCGGTCCGGGTGCTCCAACACCGACACCAGCCACATCCTTACGGTCAATTCCTGCATCCTTGATCTTCTTCTCAATGCTTGCGGCAATATCCGGAAGAATGTTGCTTCCGTTGTCTTCTTTTCTTGTAGGGATTTCCCACTTATCCAGAACGTTGCCCTCTGCATCAAAATATCCAAGCTTTACGGTCGTTCCACCGATATCAACACCAAATACATACTGACTCATTGTTTCTATACCTCTCTTTATTCTTATGTTATTTTATCTTAAATATGCGTAACTCTTATTCGTCTTCATCCTCGTCACGTCTTCTTGTGAGGGATTCCTGTACACGACGGTACAACTCCTGTGCGGCATTGTAACCCATCTTCTTCTGACGATGGTTGATTGCGGCAGACTCACAGATGACTGCCAGATTACGTCCGGGACGGATCGGAATGTTATGGCAAACCACCTTATTTCCAAGGTATTCGGTATATTCTTCTTCCAGTCCGAGACGGTCATACTCCTTCTCCTTGTCCCAGTCCTCCAGACGGATTACCAGGTCAATGTTCTGGGTATCCTTAACGCTTGATACACCGAACAATGTCTTGACATCGATGATACCGATACCACGAAGTTCGATAAAGTGCTTCGTAATATCCGGTGCGGAACCAACGAGGGTATCATCGGACACCTTACGGATTTCAACGGCATCATCTGTTACCAAACGGTGGCCTCTCTTAATCAGCTCCAGTGCTGCCTCAGATTTACCGATTCCGCTTTCACCGGTAATCAGAACGCCTTCACCAAAGACATCGACCAGAACACCATGCACGGAAATACAGGGTGCCAGCATCACATTGAGCCAGCGGATAATCTCTGCCATAAAGGAAGAGGTTGCCTTTTTCGTGGAAAAAAGCGGAATCTTGTGTTCCAGTGCGATCTGTAAAAATAAGGGGTTCGGCTGAAGCTCACGACTGAAAATGATCGCCGGAATGTCATAGGAAAGAAGTCTGGTGAAGATCTCCTTCTGACGTGCCTGCGGCAAGCCCTCCATGTAGGTATATTCTACAAAACCGATAATCTGCAGACGTGTATCCTCAAAATGCTCAAAGTAACCCGCCATCTGCAATGCCGGACGGTTAATATCCGGCTGTTTAATCTTAATCTTGGAAATATCCAGTTCCGGAGTCAGATTCTCCAGTTTCATCTTCTCAACAATTTTTTCCAGCTTTACACTTGCCATACCCATACTCCCTTCATATATCTTGAATATTTTTATCATACCATATCAGTAATTCTTACACAATTAAAGATTACTGCATCTTTTTATCAAAGTTTTTTTAATCTAGAACAAATTCCTCTCTATGACCTGTTTCTGCTTTTGCTGTAACAGAAAATTAGATACTACTTCGAAAAACTCCTTTTCCCTATTGTATCATATATACAACCGTTCAGCCATGCGCATTCATAAATCACTTTTGTTCTGATGTTTTTTCCGTACGGAAAAACTGATAAATTCCTTCGGCAGCGGGCCGGTTCATTCCATCCACGGCAAGCAGATCCTCCACTTCGGCAGCACGGATTTCTTCTATGGAGCGGAAATGCCGCATAAGTGCCTTTCTTCTTGCAGGTCCGACTCCCGGAATCTCATCCAGTACCGAATGTACCTGCGATTTGGAGCGGAGCGACCGGTGAAATTCAATTGCAAAGCGGTGTGCCTCATCCTGAATTCTCGTGATCAGCTTAAATCCCTCACTGCGGCGGTCAATCGGGATCTCTTCATTCTGATAATAAAGTCCCCTCGTATTATGGTTATCATCCTTCACCATACCGCAGACCGGGATATTGAGATGCAGCTCATCAAGTACCTGCAGTGCAATATTCACCTGACCCTTACCACCATCCATCATCAGCAGATCCGGAAATTTCGTAAAGCTGCCAAGCTCCGCATCCTTATTTTGTTCTTCCAGCTCCTTCTGCTCCTCCATGCCATGCAGGAAGCGCCTTGTCAGCACCTCGCGCATACATGCATAATCATCCGGCCCCGACACGGTTTTGATCTTAAATTTACGATAATCACTGCGTTTGGGCTTTCCTTTTTCGAACACAACCATGGAACCGACATTCGCAAAACCGCTGATGTTGGAAATATCGTAAGCCTCCATACGGGAAATATTCGAAAGGCACAGAAGCGATGCAATCTCCTTTACCGCACCGATCGTACGCCCTTCTTCTCTCCGGATCCGCTCCTTGTCCTTGCTCAGAATCAGCTCCGCATTTTTCGCTGCAAGCTCCACGAGCTTTTCCTTGGAGCCAATCTTTGGAATACGTAAGTATACCCTGGAACCACGTCTTCCGGTCAGCCACTGTTCAATCACTTCCCGGTCCTCAATATCCGTCTGCAGCATGATTTCTCTCGGCACAAACGGAGTTCCCGCATAAAACTGCTTCACAAAATCCTGCAGGATCTGCTCCTTCGGAGTCTGTGACACATGTGTCATATAAAAATGCTCCCTGCCAATGAGTCTGCCTCCGCGGACAAAGAATACCTGGACAACCGCATCCTCTGTCTCAACCGCAAGTGCTATAATATCCTTATCTTCTCCATCAAAATCGGTGATCTTCTGCTTCTCTGAAATCTGTTTCACACTGTTAAACAGATCCCGATAACGGGCTGCTTCCTCAAATTCCAGATTTTCGGATGCCTGCTGCATTTTGGTATTCAGATCCTTCAATATTTCCTGATAATCTCCATTCAGGAAATTTAATGCTTTCTTTATCCGTTCGCCATACTCTTCCTTACTGACCAGTCCCTGACAGGGCGCTACACACTGGTGAATATGAAAATTCAGACACGGACGGTCGATCCCGAAGTCACGCGGAAGAACCTTATTACAGGTCCGCAGCTGATACAGCTTATTGATCAGATCAATCGTATCCTTGACTGCTGCCGCACTGGTATATGGGCCAAAGTACCGGGAACGGTCCTTTTTCATCTGACGGCTGAACAATACCCGCGGATAATCCTCGCCGAGTGTCACCTTGATGTATGGATAGGTCTTATCATCCTTAAGCATGGTATTGTACTTCGGACTGTTTTCCTTGATCAGATTGTTCTCTAATACCAGTGCCTCAAGCTCGGAATCCGTAACAATATATTCAAACCGCGCAATCAAGGAAACCATCTTGTCAATCTGCGGGCCTCTTCCCACGATTTTACGGAAATAAGACCTGACACGGTTGTGAAGGTCAATGGCCTTTCCCACATAGATGATTTCATCCTGGGCATCATGCATGATATAAACTCCGGGACTGTGCGGGAGCTTTTTTAATTCTTCCTGAAAGTCAAACATCATATTCTCTCTCTGTCTCTGCTTGTTGCTCGCACCTAAGCTCAAGCTGCGCCTTTGGCTTGCTCTCGTTAAGTGTTCCGGACTGGCTCGCACCTAAGTTCAAGCTGCGCCCTTGGCTTGCTTTCACTAAGTGCTCTGCACAAAACAGCCGCACGTCTTCCGACTTACGGCTGCTTTCTTTCTATTATTATATTTTCTCTTCTACACCCGGTCAGACGGCACGTTAGAAAATCTTCCTTTCGAAGCTGGCTCCGGATTCTGTACAGTCTTTTGTTCCTGCGGTTCTGCAGGATTCGGTGTATCTTTTATCTGTGGTTCCACGCCCTTCTGCGTTTCTTTCTGAGCATCTTCCTGCGCCTGCACCGGCGTCTGGGCCGGTTCTGTTGCAGGCTCTGCCTTTGCTTTTGCTTCCGTGGTGGATTCCGCAGTCTGTTCCTGCTCTTTCTTCTCCTCCGGATCAGGAAGCCCCTTTTCTTCACGGTAAATCTTCATGAATTCCTTACCGCTGATGGTTTCTTTCTCGATCAGATGCGCTGCCAGCTTATCCATCAGTTCGCGGTTTCCGGCAAGCATTTCCTTCGCTTCATCATAGCACTGCTTCAACAGATTCATGACCTCGGTATCGACATCGGCTGCGGTACGGTCGCTGCAGGTCAGTCTTGCGCCACCGCCCAGATACTCGCTTTCTACGGTTGCAAGTCCCATCAAACCGAACCGGTCGCTCATACCGAAACGGGTAATCATGTTGGTTGCGATATTCGTTGCCTGTTCAATATCGTTCGCTGCGCCCGTTGTAACATTGCCAAAGATCAGTTCTTCTGCCGCACGTCCGCCAAGCAGACTTACCAGACGGTCATGAAGCTCTTCCTTCGTCTGCAGATACTTCTCTTCCTCCGGCACATGCATGACATAGCCAAGTGCGCCCATCGTTCTGGGAACAATTGTAATTTTCTGTACCGGTTCGGAGTTCTTCTGCAATGCACTGATCAGTGCGTGGCCGACCTCATGGTAAGAAACGATCTTACGCTCTTCCTTACTCATGATACGGTCTTTCTTTTCCTTACCGACAAGCACCTGTTCCACGGCTGCGAACAGATCCTTCTGGGAAACATATTCCCTGCCGTGCTGTACCGCCATAATGGCAGCTTCATTAATCATATTGGCAAGATCTGCACCAACCGCACCGCTTGTAGCCAGTGCAATCGCATCCAGATCCACACTTTCATCCAGATGTACGTCCTTCGCATGAACCTTCAGGATCTCCACACGTCCCTTCAAGTCCGGCTTATCTACGATAATTCTACGGTCAAAACGTCCCGGACGCAGAAGTGCCTTATCCAGAATCTCCGGACGGTTCGTAGCGCCCAGTACCAGAATACCCTTGGAAGTATCGAAACCATCCATCTCAGACAGTAACTGGTTCAGGGTCTGCTCACGCTCTTCATTGCCTCCACCGTATTTACTATCACGGCTTCGTCCAATGGCATCAATTTCATCGATAAAAATAATACATGGTGCATTCTTGGTTGCTTCCTTAAACAGATCTCTTACACGGGAGGCTCCGACACCGACATACAACTCAATAAAGTCCGATCCGGAAAGAGAGAAGAACGGCACCTTGGCTTCTCCGGCTACTGCCTTGGCCAGTAAGGTTTTACCGGTTCCGGGAGGTCCGACAAGCAGCGCTCCCTTGGGGAGCTTTGCACCGATCGAAGCATATTTCATGGGATTATGCAGGAAATCCACAACCTCCTGCAGAGACTCCTTCGCTTCATCCTCACCGGCTACATCCTTAAAGGTAATTCCGGTTTCCTTCTGCACATAAACCTTCGCATTACTCTTTCCAACACCCATGGGGCCGCCGCCCTTGCTCATTTTACGGAATAGGAAGCTTAACAATACCCACATCAGCAGGAACGGAAATACATAGGTAAGCAGGAATCCCAGAATTGCACCGGAACCATCTGCCACTTTACCCTTTACTTCCACATCACTGTGCTCTAAGAGACGGTTCGTCAGGGTATCATTGTCCTCAATTTTACCGGTATAAAAGGTCACACTGGAACTCATTCCATACAGATTCATCAACGGATTCTGCTGACTCTGCTCGACCTTCGGCTGAATATAAATCCGGTCGGAATCAATCGTAACCGATGCCACCTTATCCTCATCGAGCATCTGAATGAATTCATTATAGCTGATCTCCCGCTCGGAAGATCCGGTCATGAAATTCATAAAGGCACTGACCAGCAACAGGGAAATCAACGCTGCGATTACAAACAAAATAATATTCTGTTTCTTGGGATTTTTGGAAGGACCTCCTCCATTTCCCTTATCGCCGGAGGAATTGTCTCCTCCGCCCAGTCCCCCGTCAAACTGATTCAAATTCTGATCGTTCATTTAAAATCCTCTTTCTTTACGGGGCTCACTTGTTAAATCCACCCCTAATTTCTTGAATGTCTTAATATCCACATTGGAAAGCATCACCGAAGTATGCACCTGACATCCTTTAAGCCTTGGAAGCTGCTCTAACGCTTTCTTCGCATTCTCATCGGTAAGTGCGGAAATGCTTAATGCAATCAGCACCTCATCCGTATGCAGACGCGGATTCTTTCCACCTAAATATTTCGTTTTTAACACCTGGATCGGCTCGATTGCTTCCGGAGAAATCAGATGTGTATCGTGATCCACACCGCCTAATGCCTTTAATGCATTCAGCAGTAATGCTGCCGATGCACCGAGCAGATCGGAAGTCTTTGACGTAATAATCGTACCATCCTGCAGTTCGATCGCTGCGGTCGGAACGCCGAGCTTTTCTGCACGCTGGTTGGCTGCTACGGTCACCTTACGGTCATCGGTCGTAATCTTTGCCTGCTTCATCAGCAGTTCAATCTTGTATACTTCGTTTTCGCCGCCCTTATCGTTTACCACATTATTAAGAGCGGTATAGTAACGACGGATAATCTCCATATTGGAGGCTTCACAGCAGGCTTCATCATCAATGATACAGTTCCCTGCCATATTTACGCCCATATCGGTAGGAGACTTGTAAATACACTCTCCGTAGATTCCTTCAAAAATGGCACTCAACACCGGGAAAATCTCAATGTCACGGTTGTAGTTGACCGTTGTCACACCATAAGCTTCCAGATGGAACGGGTCAATCATGTTCACGTCATTTAAATCTGCCGTTGCTGCTTCATAGGCAAGGTTAATCGGATGCTTCAACGGAATGTTCCAGATCGGGAAAGTCTCGTACTTTGCATAGCCGGACTTAATGCCACGCCTATTGTCATGGTATAACTGGGAAAGACAGGTTGCCATCTTACCACTTCCCGGTCCGGGTGCTGTTACCACTACAAGCGGACGGGTTGTTTCAATATATTCATTCTTTCCAAAGCCCTCGTCACTGACAATCTTATTAATATTGGAAGGATAACCTTCAATAATATAATGAAGATAAACCTTCACACCCTTCTTCTCAAGCTTCGCTTTAAAGGCATCTGCTGCTGCCTGACCGGTATAATGGGTCAGAACAACACTGCCCACATACAGTCCTCTGCTTTCAAACTCCTTCATCAGACGCTGTACATCGACATCATAGGTAATTCCAAGATCACCACGTACTTTATTTTTCTCAATATCGGCTGCATTTATGACAATGACGATCTCTGCGCGGTCTGCCAGCTTCATCAGCATACGCAGCTTACTGTCCGGCTCAAAGCCCGGAAGTACCCTGGATGCGTGGAAATCATCGAATAATTTTCCACCAAATTCCAGATAAAGCTTATCGCCAAATTTATTAATACGCTCTTCAATATGCTCTGACTGCATTTTCAGATATTTCTCATTATCAAATCCCACTCTCATAATTGTTTTCCATTCTCCTCTTTTGAAACCTGACATATCGTTTTTCATTGTAGCACAGCTCTTTCGATTATTCCATAAAAAGAAATAAAGGAACTGTGAAAATTTTATGAAATCTGCATCAAAAAAAATTCTAAAAGTGCAAAATTGACATTTATTCTTCCGTACAGTTGGAAATCATAAGTGTGGTCACAAACCACTTCCCCTGTTCCTCAAACTCAACAGAACCTCTATACTTTTCTGCGATTTCTCTGACAATCCCGATTCCAAGTCCATGATGCTCTGCATCCTGTTTCACACTTTGAAACCCTTCTCCGGTTTTCTTTAACTGCCCATTCCAGGTATTTTTAATCTGAAAGATCAGCATATAAGGGTTTCCCATATACAGTCTGGCATCAAGCCGGTGCTCTGTTTCTGCCTTTGCGGCAGCCTCAATCGCATTTTCCAGAAGATTCCCGAATAATGAGATCTTATCGGTGTCCCTGATAAATTCTACCCGGATGCCTTCTTCCACAAACAGGTTCATTTCTATATTCTTCATGGCCGCCCTGCTTTCGTATTCTTCCAGAATGGAATTTAATACGGGGCTTTCCGTATACAGGGATGACTTTTCTTCCCTCGTAAGTCCATCCTCCCATTCATCGATAATATGTACGACCTTGTCGCCTTCTCCCCTTAATACCAGACTCCGGAACTGGGAAAAATACCGGTGAACATCATGCATATATTTCCGATATAACTGATTGTTCTTTTCGATCGTTTCAAAATTACTTCTTTCCATATCGCGCTTTAACAGCGACATCTCTGCAATTTTACTTTCATTCACGATCTGTGCATAATGAGCCAGAATCACAAAAATAATCGCATTGGAAAAATATAACAGAAAAGCACCCACGCACATAAATATCTGAATCAACCGGTTTTCCGGGAAGTCCATGAATACAAAGCTGAACAGAATCAGGACGGAAGTAAATGGCATAATCAAAAGATACCAGTCTATCGAACTGTCTTCCCGGTTATCCATTCTGACCATATAATTCCGGAAGAAAAGCAGCAGCAAAAAGGACACCACATATTCCATGAACAAAATCCCCATTCCCCTGATCGTTGCAAAATTAATCGAAAAATCCGGAAGCACAGATGCCAGTAAACGATAGACCATCTCGAATGCCATTTCCTTTTCGCATACAAACACAATATAAAAAATGACTATATAGATGAATGCTTTTCTGAGGGAAAGCTTCCACATAGTCACTGCAAAAATCCACATAATCAATGGTAATATTACAAAATTTAACATGGAATTCTGAAAAGAATTCACTCCAAATATGATCCCTGTTGTAATAACGCAGGCACAGCCGAAGAAACTGCTGCTGTGTTTTCTTTCAAACATGGATTGAAAAAAGACACACAACATGCCCACATCCAATCCACAGAATAAAAAACCTATGAATAACACCACTACCTGTTCCATACCTACTGTTCTCCATATTTCGAGGTTAAAAACTCTTTTTTCATCTGGTTGAACTCATTCATTTTACTTCTTGCTATCTTAAAAACCATATTGGGAAATCCATGCAGACGGATTTCATCCTTATAACAGCTCATAAGATATTTAAAGTTAATGACATAACTGTCATGTGGATAACCAAAACCATACGGTTTTAAAACATCGTAATAAGCACTCAGTTTACCACCTATACGGATTTCCGGTTCCTTATCCTCTAAGCCGCCTGTGTGATACCTTCGCTTCGCAGCCGGAGATACATGTATTCTGATGCCTCTTCGATATTTTTCAATATAGACGATATCATCCGGTTTTAAGAACAGTCTTCCTCCATTGAACTTTGCTTCAAAGACCGGTCCCAGATCCAGCTCTGCCATCCGGTCCAATGCAGCCAGAATATGCCTGCTTTTTTCCTGCGGCGGCATATTCTTTTTCATAAAACGGTACGGCTGCACCTCAAAGCTGTGTGGCGTTGGCTCCGCAAAGCCGGTATAAAATATCAGTACCACACTGTCATCCATTTTCCGGATCTCTTCTGCGGTCCGCTCCCCATCCATTCCATGCATCTGAATATCCAGAAAGATGAGTGAAAACCTTGCAAGCTCCATTGCTGCAAGCAGCTCCTTTCCGGAGGAATATTGATGGAAACGGACGGTTTCACGATATTTTTCACACTTTCTGATCTCCTCAATTAACAGATTTCGATCCAGTTCAGAATCGTCACAAACTGCTATGTCAAACATTTTATTCTCTTTCCTTCAAAATCCGATCCATGGTTTCACGATCCATATATTCCATCCATCGACTGCCATCAATAGACAATCCGGAACCATACATGGCTTCTGCCTCTTCCGGTGCCAGAATGTAAAATTCAGACTCCGTAATATCAAAGTTCTCATCAACAGACAGGCTCATCCAGATCATCCATCCATCTCCAATGGAAAAATACTGCGTCACCTTGGTAATATAGGGCATATCCTCCCTGAAATCAATTATCCTCGCTGATAACTCCTGATAACGGTATCCATTTTGTATGTGCCAGAGATTTCCGTTTTCACTGATTTCAAGTTCCGACTCCGGTACAAAATCAAAGTTTCCGATATACTTTTTCAGATTTTCTTCCTCAAGCAAAGTCTCTGCCTTTTCAATCGTCTGTTCCTTTTGGGCCTCATATTCTTTGACAATTCCTGCAACTTCATTTTTATTGGACACATAATACTTTATAATAGAGATTTTCAAAGGTGTTT
>USDI01000042.1 GCA_900553305.1 uncultured Lachnospiraceae bacterium | reverse complement strand
AAGGTCACGAATAAGGCTTGTCGGTTTACAGGAAATATATACAAGCCTTGGAATTCCATAGGCAATAATCTTCGTCAGCGCCTTCGGGTGAATTCCGTCACGAGGTGGGTCTAAAATAATCATATCCGGCTTTTCCGTAATGTCATCCAATACCTTCAAAACATCACCTGCAATGAATTCGCAATTATGTAAACCATTTAATTCCGCATTCTTCTTCGCAGCCTCCACAGCTTCCTCCACAATCTCAACCCCGATTACCTTCTTCGCAACCGGAGCCATAAGCTGTGCAATCGTACCAGTCCCACTATATAAGTCAAAGACAACCTCTTTGTCCTTATTACGTGTCAGATCCCCGACATACTCGCGTGCGGTTTCATAGAGTACCTCTGCCCCGAGAGAATTGGTCTGGAAAAAGGAAAACGTGGAAATCTTAAACTTCAGTCCCAGCAATTCCTCTTCGATGTATTCCTGTCCATAAAGCACTCTGGTTTCATCGCTCTGTACCACATCTGCCACAGAGTCGTTGATAATATGCAGGATTCCCGTCATGGTGCCATGCAGCTCCATAGCAAGAAGCTTCTCTTTCCATTCCTCCACAAGCTGCTCATGATCCTGCTGTACATAAGCATCAATCAATGAAGAATCCGGATTCTTCTGCTCTATACCATTTTGATTTTCCAAAAGAGCTTCATAATGATATACATCCTCCCCCGAAACATTAGAAATTCCTTCCGAGGTCGTCACAAGTGCCACCAAAATCTGCCCCGTCTTTTTTGCTTTACGAACGAGCAGATGACGCAGGAAGCCTTCATGGCGCAGGCGGTGGTAAAAGCTGCAGTCCTTGAAATGCTCCTGAGTCATGACAAGAATTTTCCGATAATCTTCGTCTACAATCTGGCAGTCTGATACCGATACAATATCATAAAAGCTGCCTCTCTTATGCATACCCAGGCTTAACGGGCCATCCTTATAGGCATCTCCAAAAGAAAACTCCATCTTGTTGCGGTATTCGTACTGCGCAGGGCTTCCTTTGATCCCCTGAAACTCCCAGGCTTCCTCCTGCCGGTCAAGGACACTGTCCAGAAGCTTTTTCACCTGGGCTTCCTTGATGGCAAGCTGCTCTTCATAGGGAAGTGAAATATAGGTGCAGCCACCGCACTCTCCGAAATGAGGACAGGGACTTTCCATTTCCAATGGAGATTTCTGATCCACACTGAGTACTCTTCCTTCGGCTTTTTTATTACGGTTTTTCTGGACCATCAGTGTAATCTTCTGACCGGGAAGGACATTCTTTACCGTGCAGATTCCCTCTGCTGTATTCACAATCCCCTTATTCGGGAAATCAACCCGTTCTACCACTCCTTCAATGATCTGTCCCTTTTTCATATCATGATTCCTCTCTTATTTATATACCCAATCTAATAAATACCTGAGTGCTCTACTCTACCTGCTGCACTAAATTCATGCTGCACCTTCGACTTGCATTCTTTAAGTGCACAGGTATGGTTCGCACGAACCTCAAGCTTCATCTTCGATTCGCTTTCACTGAGTGCTCTACTCAAAAAAGGGATGTGCACCGGCACATCCCGACATTAGATGATCACTTTGACTGATATCCTTTATTCTTCAGAAGCTGCAAGGTCTTCCTTTTCGACATCATCCTTCCAGTCCTTTGCGGGCTGCTCTTCCTTGTCTTCCTTATCCTCGTCCTCATCATCGAAGAAGTCATCGTCAAATTCATCATCGAAATCATCATCAAAATCCTCGAGATAATCTGGCACGAGATAACGGTATACACCATAGCAGATTGCTGCAACCACAACGATCACTCCAACAACTGCAAAGATGCACAGAAGCACATTCTTGCCTTTTTTCTTTTCTTCTTCCTTATGTGCCAGAAAATCCTTTAAATCATTCAGGTCTCTGACATTCTTCAAATCCTTGATATCATACTGCTTCAGCATAGCTGCGATCTCTTCTATCTTGTTCATATCCTCACCCTGTCCTTTCCTGCATTTCCATTGTTTCACCAATCCGGCAGATCATTACCCGTCTAGTCTTCCCCAAATAAGAATTCCTATTCCGGTCTGCTCTTGTTATTAGATAATATATCATCTCATCCGCATTTTAACAACAGTCATTTTCCAAAATTTGCACAAATAATCAGCCATGTGGAAATGATTGTACAAGATGACCGTGGGAGCCTGCTCTCAAAGGGCATTTTGTATCATCATTTCTATAGGGCAGATGCCCGGCATGAAATAAGTTGCCGGAGACAATATATCTTTTCCTTTAAGTTCTTCTGTGCTATCCGGCAGCTTATGAATGGCATACGGATCATAGCTTCTCAAGCTTCGCAAAAGCCGCATACATGATCTTCTGTCCGGCATCGTCAAAATCAACCGTCACCTTATAGTCTCTCGGTCCCGGCTCCAGGTCTGTCACAAAGCCTTCTCCATACTTTACATGCCTGACGCGGTCCCCGATATCATAGTCCGGCTTACCTCCCTTTACCGCTTCGGACCCCTTTGAAATTCCCAGTGCCCCGAAGGAACCCATTCCGGTGGAAGCAAGGTAGGGCTTCTTTGTAGCGGAAATCGTGCGTGAGGATTTATCTGCCACAACCGGCTGATATCTGGGGGCAGGTGGCTTATTGTCCATTAGCTCCGACGGAATTTCTTTGACAAAGCGGCTGACCGCATTCATCTGTGTTTCACCACGCACCATACGCATTTTGGCATAGCACAGCGTCAGATCATCTTTCGCTCTGGTAATTCCCACATAAGCAAGACGGCGTTCCTCTTCGATCTCTGCCGGATCATCAGAGGCAATCGTCATGTAGCTTGGGAAAATACCATCCTCCATACCGGCAAGATACACGTGCGAAAATTCCAGTCCCTTTGCACTGTGCAGTGTCATCAGCAGCACACGGTTATCGTCTTCGGATAGCCGGTCAATGTCGGCTACCAGCGCCACTTCCTCCAAAAATGCACTTAAGGAGGGCTCATCGTTGGCCTCTTCATATGCAACAATTTTATTAATCAATTCATCGATATTATCAATCCGGCTCTGTGCTTCGATCTCATCATCGACATCCATTTCATTGATATAATTCGTCGTATCCAGAATATCATGCATCAATTCCTTCAGGCTATAATAAGAAAGGCGGCTGCGGAATACCTGAATCATATTGACAAAGGGACGGATCTTCGCTTCCGCCTTACCAAGTCCCTGAATCTCATCCGCATGACACAGTGCCTCGTAAAAACTGATTTCATGCATCTGTGCATAATCATCCACTTTAGCAATGGTTGCTGCACCGATCCCACGCTTTGGCACATTGATGATACGCTTTACAGCCAGATCATCCCGTGCGTTATCAACCGTCTTTAAATACGAAAGAAGATCCTTGATTTCTCTTCTGGCATAAAAGTTCGTTCCGCCAACCACATCATAGGGAATGCCTTCCACAACAAAGCGCTCTTCCAGGAGACGCGCCTGTGCATTTGTCCGGAAAAGGACTGCACATTCGCCGGCTTCCACAATACCGTCCTTGATCTTCCGGCTGATGTCATCCGCAATAAATTCAGCTTCCTCATACGCATTGTCAAACTGGCGGTAATGAATCCGGTTCCCGGCTCCTTTGTCCGTCCAGAGCGTCTTGCTCTTACGGCCCACATTATTCCGGATGACCGCATTCGCAGCATCGAGTACATTCTGCGTGGAACGGTAATTCTGCTCCAGTCGGATCACAACAGCCTCCGGATAATATTTTTCAAAATCCAGAATATTCCGGATATTGGCTCCACGGAATTTGTAAATGGACTGATCATCGTCACCGACTACACAGATGTTGCGTGATCCCTCTGCCAGCAGACGGATCAGCCGGAACTGCGCTGTATTCGTATCCTGATACTCATCCACCATGATATACTGAAACCGCTTCTGATAATATTCCAGTACGTCCGGACACGCCTTGAACAGCTCCACTGCATTCATAATGAGATCATCAAAATCCATTGCATTGTTCTTCTTAAGGATATTCTGATACTCCCGGTAAGCGGCTGCCACCTTCTGCTTACGGAAATCCCCCGTGGCCTGCGTTTCATATTCCTGCACACCCACAAGTTCATTTTTTGCAGAAGAAATAGCAGACAGAATCGTCCGCTCCTTCATCTGCTTCGTATCAATCTGTAAATGCTTGCAGACATCCTTCATCACTGACTTCTGATCATCCGTATCATAAATGGTAAAACTGTTATCGTATCCCAGACGATCTGCGAAACGGCGCAGAATCCGCACACAGGTCGAATGAAAGGTAGTAACCCAGATGCTGTCTGCCCCTATTCCTACGAGCCGTTCCACACGCTCCTTCATCTCACCGGCTGCCTTGTTGGTAAACGTAATCGCCATGATATGATAGGAATTCACTCCCAGCTCATCAATCAGATAGGCAATGCGGTGTGTCAGCACCCGTGTTTTTCCGGAGCCGGCACCCGCCAGTAAAAGCACAGGACCCTCCGTAGTAAACACGCCCTTTTTCTGTTCTTCATTTAAGCTATCATAAATGCTCATTCGACCTATACCTCTTCAATGTTACTGAATGTCCATGCATAAATGTTCAATTCCACAATCGGAGTTCCGCAATACTCGCACACCTTGCTTCCCAGCGTGGAAATAGGTGCTCCGCAGTTCGGACAGTTTAATCCCAGGGAAAGATCGGTTTCCTTTTCGACCAGCTCCCGATCCTGTATATAAATCACATCCACGTTATATTTCGTCTGTGTATAAAGCTGTGCATTTCCTGCAAGAAGCTTCCCGCTTCTGTCTGTCTTGGTATAAAAGCTCTGTAAAGAGCTCTGGAACGTCACAATGCAGCGGCCGTTCCGTTTTCTGTAATTTGCAAGTTCTGTGCGGTGGATTTTGATGTCTCTATAAGTTTCCCGTACCTCTTCCTCACGAAGCATGGCTAGCTTCATAGCGAGATGATCTCTCAATTCCTGTCCTCCCTCTTTTAAAAATGATGGATTCATTGAACTGATGGCTAACAGATAAGAAGTCAGGGCATTTTCTGCCCTGACTTTCATTTCATCATATTGAAATTCAGGAAAATCTTTCTTGATCTTGGGAAGGTATAGACTGGTCATTCCTGCAACGGACTTTGGTGTCGTGGAATTCTCGATTTCCATCTGACGGAAGCCTTCTAAAATATTCTCCGTTCCAAATGCCTGCCTGGAAATTGACCGTACCTTTCTGTAGATTTTCATTCCGATAACTGCTGCCGCAATAAAAATACCTAAAAAGACAACCGCACTAAATGTAAGACCTAACACATTTAATGACATTTTCTAAGCTCCTTTATATTCATTTACCTGTCATAAATCTAATGACTCCGGAGCATTCCGGCACGCTTAATTCATCAGATAGTAAATGAGGGCAATGGCTGCAATACATCCAAGAACAGTAATGATCACCTTCGGAATAGAGATCGGTGTCTTACCGGATACCTTGCCGGTCTGGCCGTTCACCATGAAGTTATATATCTTATCCTTGTATTTATAGCTGGAAAGCCATACAGGAAGCAGCAGGTATTTGTAGGTCAGGTTACTGAATGTGCTGTTTATCTGAATGTTACGTGTATCATCTGCATCATGCTCATCACGGATCTTATCGTCGATGGACCGTCTGAGCTTACTATCAATGCTCTTCTTTGCGATTTCCCAGCCTTCCTTAAACCCGATGGCATAACGCTCTGCTGCAAAGCCGGCCACATATTCCGGCTTATATGCCTTATTTTCTGCCGTGTTAAAGGGTTCAATTCCGGCAAGCATGGAGCGGTTCTGGTTCGTAGTCGCACACACCAGCTCATCATCAAAGAACTCCTTGTGATGACCGGAGCACCGGTACCAGTCCGTTACTGTCTTTTCTTCTCCGTTCTCCTTTACGGTTCTTTCTATTCCGTACTCTGCACGATAGGTAGAATCCGTCTGTGCATCAAATGTCCAGTAGGGAAGATAAATCCCCTTAAAATGCTTGGCCTTCGCACTTTCCTTGGCAAGCTTCGGACAAAAGAACTTCTTCTTGATCCACTTTTGAAACAGGTCAGCAGCCTGCTTATCAGAGTATTGAAAGGGAACCACACCTCCGGGCGCTATCGTATTCTGGTCTGCAGCTTCCATGACCTGATTGGAGCCACAGAACGGACAGACCGCTGAAATCTCCAATGCATCATAAACAGACTCAGCACCGCAGGCCTTGCAGATTACGGTTTTCTTCTCCGCACCCCAGTTGCAGTTTTCTGTGTTTTCCGCAGTATCAAAGGATAACTCAGCCGCTTCCTTCGGCTCGTCCGTCTTTGCTGCGATTTCCTGTGTATGTCCACAGTACGGACAAAGAAGACCTCCTGTTTTGGGGTCAAAATCCATGACCCCGCCACAGTTTGGACATTTTTTATCCGTTTCTTCCATCGTTGATACCGTTCTGGCATCTAAATTCGTATCAAATTCACTCATGCTCCACCTCTGCTTCAACAACAAAGCCAACTGTCTTATTGCACGTCATTATCATCAAACGGATCTCCGCACTCCGGACAGAACTTCGGAGGATTCTTCGGATCTTCCGGCTCCCATCCGCACTTGTCACACTTGTAAAGCGGTTCTCCTGCCGGCTTCCTGGCTCCACATTCGGAACAGAATTTACCCTTGTTGACTGCGCCGCAGGAACATACCCATCCGTCTGCTGCAACAGGCTTGGGTGATCCGCACTCTGCACAGAACTTACCGGTGTTACCTGTCTTTCCACAGGAACAGGTCCATGTATCTGCTGCCGGAGCAGGAGCGGCTGCGGCAGGTGCTGCGTTCTGTGCTGCTGCCTGCGGTGCTGCATTCTGTACCGGTGCCTGCTGGGATCCACCCATTGCAAACAATCCCTGTGCATTCATACCTCCTGCCATATTGGCCATATTCATACCGGCAAATGCCATCATCGGTCCGGTGGATGTATTAGAGGCTGCTGCCTTCATTGCCTCTGCCTGTGCACCAACGAGTGTTGCTGCTGCCATATTCGGATTGCGTAATACCGCGCTCTTCTGAAGCTCTTTGATCATTGCTTCGTCTTCTTCGGATGCCTTCATGGTGTTAATACCGAAGGAAACGATTTCGATACCACGAAGCTGTGCCCACTTTTCGGACAGAACTTCGTTCAGTGCATCTGCAAGTTCCATGGTATGTGCCGGTACTGCACTGTAACGGATTCCCATAGCAGAAATCTTCGCAAATGCAGGCTGCAAAGCGGTCATCAGCTCGGTCTTTAACTGACTGTCAATCTCACTTCTCTCATAATCACTGACCACATTACCGCATACATTGGTATAGAAAAGAATCGGGTCGGTAATGTGATAAGAATACTCCCCGTTACAACGGATGGAAATATCAATATCCAGTCCGATATTCTGGTCTACCACACGGAACGGTACCGGATTGGCTGTTCCGTATTTATTCCCCATAATCTCCTTTGTATTAAAGAAATAAACTCTCTGATCCTTGGCTGTTTCACCGCCAAATGCAATACGTCTTCCTATGGTTGAGAAGGTCTTCTTAATGTTCTCCCCAAGATTTCCACAGAAAATGCTCGGCTCAGAAGAAGTATCATACTTGAACTCTCCTGCTTCGGCACAAAGTTCCACAACCTTACCCTGATCTACGATAATCATACACTGTCCTTCATTGACAGCAATGACCGATCCGTTCGAAATAATGTTATCTTCCCCATTGTTATTGCCTGCGCCACGGCCTTTCTGACGCTTGCGTCCCTTAGTCACCAATACGTCAGATTCCAAAGAATCACAGTAGAAATACTCCTCCCACTGGTCTGCAACCACGCCGCCAACAGCGCTTGTTACTGCTTTAATTAATCCCATTTATTTTCCCTCCATCTTTTCTGGGCCGATTCCCTTTGCTATCATTATACATATTTTGTCGAGTGCTGTCTACCGCTTTCCCATTCACACGTGTCACCCTTTTTTCCCAATATCATACCATAAATTATCAATAAAATTGCTCCTCTCCGAGCGCTCTTATTCTGGAGGTTTTATGAAAAAAAGAAAAACATTGCCCTTTGTGCTGTTCCTTGTACTGACCCTGCTTCCGGTGCTTTCCGGATGCAGCAGCTCTTCTCCCGGTTCTGCCGGCACGGATGGGTTAAAAAGCATCACCTTAAACGAAGTGGCCCATTCCATCTTCTATGCACCGATGTATGTTGCCATTGAGGAAGGTTATTTTGCCGACGAAGGTCTTGATGTGACACTGGTTACCGGCTTCGGTGCCGACAAAACCATGACCGCTGTTCTTACCGATGAAGCCGACATCGGGTTCATGGGAAGCGAGTCCACGATATATACCTATGCAGGTGGGGCTTCCGATTATGTGGTAAATTTTGCGCAGCTTACCCAGCGGGCCGGAAACTTTCTGGTTTCCAGAGAGCCGATTGAAGATTTTCAATGGGATATGTTAGAGGGAAAGACCGTTCTTGGCGGCCGTGCCGGCGGTATGCCCGAAATGGTATTTGAATACATTCTGAAAAAGAATAACATGGATCCGAAAAGCGATCTTTCGATCGACCAGTCGATTGATTTTGGTTCTACCGCTGCTGCCTTTTCCGGCGGTCAGGGGGACTTTTCGGTAGAATTTGAGCCGCACGCCACCTCTCTGGAAGAAAAGGGCGACGGCTACGTGGTTGCTTCCTTAGGAGAAAGCTCCGGCTATGTTCCTTACACGGCGTTCAGTGCAAAGAAAAGCTACATTGAAAACAATCCTGAAGTGATCCAGTCCTTTACCAATGCGCTGCAAAAAGGCATGGACTATGTGGGCAGCCATACTCCGGAGGAAATTGCCACTGTCATTGCTCCGCAGTTTGACGGCACCGAACTACAGACCATCACCACCATCGTTTCCCGGTATGCCGCACAGGATACCTGGAAGGAGAATCTGATTTTTGAAGAGGATTCCTTCATGCTCTTACAGAATATTCTGGAAGAAGCCGGCGAACTTCCGGAGCGTGTTCCTTATGAAGATCTTGTAACCACAGAATTTGCCGAGCAGGCTATCAAATAGAAGCATCTGATTTCCTCCTATGTGCATCTAATCATACCCCCGGTGATGAAGTGTCCGGTTTCGATAAGGCAATTCTTCATCGGGGTACTTTGTTGCATTTTATTTTACAGGATTTCAATTACAGGCTTCCTAAATCACTAACTTACGCCAATGACAATACCGATCACGATCACGGCTGCACAGAACAGCTTGTAACCGACGTTCTTTTCTTTGAAAATGAATTTACCGGCAAGAATCGTTACCACACAGCCGCTCTGCTTCAATAATGTCATAATGGTAATCCGGCTGTCCGGTATGCCGTTTGCCACAAACAATGCTTTATCCGCAATGACAAATAAAACGGCAAGCAGCCAGATCCAGCCGTTTCTCCAGACCTCTTTCCGGATTCTGGTGTGGCTGCACAGAATATAAATCAGATAATACAGCACCAGAAACAGCATATACCAGAACTGTAGCTGGGAGCTGTTGATATTTTTCATCAGAAGCTTATCCATAAGCCCGGAAACTGCATTGAGCATGCAGGAGGCAAAAGCAAAAAGAACCAGAATCACAGAGACTTCATTTCCGGACTTCTGCACAATCGCAGCGCCATCTTTCAATGTTCCTGTGGTATCCACTGCCTGAGCAGCCTGACCGGAAGCTGTCTTCACACTGTACTCTTTCGTCTGCTTTCTTTGCAGCATTTCCTGTAATTTTTTTAACAATCCGGAAGGCTTAAATTTCAACAATAACAATCCGGCACTGACAAAGACAAGCCCGATTACCTGATGCGTATTCAGTGTCTCCTGCAGCACTACGACACCTAAAAGAGTGGCAAATAATACTCTTGATAAGTCAAGCACTCCATAGAGACTGATCGGCATTTTCTTAATCGCCTTAAAGCTGCAGATCCACGCAAGGAAAATCACAAAGGATTTCACTGCAATCCAGAAATAATATTTCGGTTCCAGTCCCATTGCCGCCGGCGCCTGTGGGGTTACGAACAGGAAACCGAGCAGGGTATAAAAAAACAGCACCTCGATTACGCTGCTTTTCGTCAGTGCTTTCTTCTTTACAATTTCACGTGCTCCTTTTAAGACTCCATATAATAAAACAAGTAACATCCACATCTCTTTTGTCCTCCAGACAGTAACTAATCTTTTATATCCTATCTTAATACCATTTGTCTATAGGCATTGTATACAAAACTATTCAATGCTATAATTTAGCTATCGAATATTTGGAGGGTTATCTTATGGGTATTTTTATTGATCAGACAGGGTATCTCCCTGCATCCCGGAAAGTGGCAACCACCACATTCCCCTGTAATTTCCAGTTAATTGACCGTACGACACAGCATGCCGTTTACGATGGAGTAAGCACCGATTCCGGAATGGATGAAAGTGCCGGTGAACATGTTTACCAACTTGATTTTTCGGAAGTAACCACTCCTGGAAGCTACTATGTTCTTGCCGGGAACGGGGAACGCTCCCACTCCTTTGTCATTGGAGCCAACGTTTATGAACAGCTCCAGCTTGATCTGATGAAATGTCTTTACTTCCAGCGCTGCGGCTGTGCGCTTACCAGCGAATATGCCGGTGAATATACACATGCAGCCTGCCATACGGAGGATGCGATCTTTTTGGAAGATTATGTGAACAAAACACCGAATCCGCCGCACTTTGACATGACCGGCGGCTGGCATGATGCCGGAGATTTCGGACGCTATATTTCCCCAGCGGCCGTTGCTGTCGGACATTTGCTGTATGCCTACGAGCTTTTCCCGGAAAGCTTCCAGGCTTCCTTACATATTCCGGAATCCAGCAATTCGATTCCTGACATCTTAAACGAATGTCTCTATGAATTAAAATGGATGCTCAAAATGCAGGCAGACAATGGCGGTGCTT
Source organism: uncultured Lachnospiraceae bacterium (assembly GCA_900553305.1). Lineage (GTDB taxonomy): Bacteria > Bacillota > Clostridia > Lachnospirales > Lachnospiraceae > Suilimivivens. The sequence goes on along the minus strand of USDI01000042.1, from coordinate 3,244 downwards.
ATCACAAGCTGACCTCCTTTGTCCATGCAGACTTCCTGATGCCGGAGGAGGATAAACTGCCTTTCCTGATTTATCCGATTTCCACCATGGCAACTGCGGATTTTGCAGCCTCCATGGCACTGGCTTCCAGAGTCTATGCCCCTTTTGATAAGGCATTCTCCGACCAGGCCCTTGAAGCCTCCCGCAAAGCCTTTTCCTATATGGAAAGCCACCCTTATATCGGCTTCCACAATCCGGAGGGAAGCAACACCGGAGAATACGATGATGACTGCGATATCGATGAGCGTCTCTGGGCATGCGCCGAGCTGCTTCGTACCGATGCAGAACATCGGGATACCTACTTAAAGACTTTTGAAAAATACTCTTCCATGAGCAATCCGGAGGTCAGCAAAACTGATTTTGGCTGGACCGATGTTTCAGGCATGGCAACCTTATGTCTGCTTACGGATCCGGAAAATACCTGTGGAGTTTCCCTGAAAAAGGAATACGAACAGATTCTGTTTACCGAGGCCGACCGGCTCGTAGAACTGCAAAAGAATTCCGGCTTTGAACTTTCGATGAAACCGGAGGATTTCGTATGGGGAAGCAACATGGTTGTCTGCAACCGTTCCATGCTGCTTATTCTGGCCTCCCTTTGCAGTAAGGGAGAACCCGCTTCCCGGTATCGTGATGCTGCATTAAACCAGCTCCATTATCTGCTTGGCCGTAATGCACTCGACATCAGCTATGTGACCGGAGAAGGCGAACACGCTTTTAAGAATCCACACAACCGTCCGACCGCATGCGATGGAATTGATCTCCCGATGCCCGGCTGGGTAAGCGGCGGTCCTTTCAAAACACCGTGTGATCCTGCCGCCATTGCGGCTGTTCCTGCCGGTACTGCTCCGATGAAATGTTATGTCGATGATGTCGGAAGCTATTCCACCAACGAGATTACCATTTACTGGAATTCTCCTGCTGTATTTATGACTGCATTCTTTAACCGGACAATTTGAGAGTGGCTTCACTAAGTGCTCTACATATATAAGGCGCTGCAATCCGCAGCGCCTTGTCTTATTTTTCTTTTACTGATTTCTCTTTGACCGGCTTTTCCTTCGCCGGCTTCCCGTTCTCCGGCTCCTGCTTCTGTGTTGCATCCTGGAAATTATCTACCAGTTTTTCCAGCAAAAGCTTCTTCACGTACACATCGTATCCCAGCATGAAGATAAAGGAGAATAACTGTAAAATCTCCTGGTCCTCTTCCGGCACATCGGCAAAAGTCTTTTTCGACATTGCAAACTTTTCGATAATATCTTTCTTAAGACCTGCAATCTGCTCCTCTTCCATGCCGAATACCTCTTCGTAGATACTTGAAAGATTCGGCTCGCTGGTCTTCTGGAAGTAACGTTCTGCAAGCGGATTTAATAATGTCTGGATATCATTGATCGAAAGCATTCCCTTACAGTAATAAATGAAAATCAGCATCAGGATATGCTCTTTGCTGTACTTCTTCTTAACCGGCGGTGGCAGAAGATCATTCTTCGCATAGTTGTTGATCATGGTCTTCGTCAGAATCTTATCTTCATCCGGCTTACGGGTTGTCGGCTTCAGCTTGCGATCCATAAAGGTCGTTACCTGATCCATATATAAATCAATATTGGGAATATCTTCGAGTTTAATGCTCTCGATTCTCCCGATACTTTCCAATATACTGTTTAATAAATCGTCCTTATCGATTGTCATGGTATCTGCTTCCTTCCAAATACTTACCTGCCAAAACAAATGCCTCCTTCGGAGTCGCTTGTTTTTCTCTGCTTAGTATAAGCTCACATGCCCGTGCTTCGCACTTCCTGTCTGTCTTCGACAGACGCATGTTCGCTAATGGGTGCTGAAAAACAAATGCCTCCTTCGGAGTCGCTTGTTTTTCTCTGCACCCATTATATAGTATTTGAAACTACATGGCAAGTCATCATTTACCACAATATACTTTGATTTTTACTTAATTCACCTTGATCTTTATTGTCAAAACATATTTTATCCTTCAGTATTGATTCTATAAAAACTGCCACAAGCACAAATTATTCTACCAGATTCAATGTCGCCCTCAGTGTCATGTCTGCATCATCATATATGCTTAGCCTAATTTTCTAAAATGACTTCTTTTGCATACTTGTCATAATATTCTCTTGCCTCATCTTTCGTTAATGAAAACCAACGAATCAGCTTTCCAATAATGGTCTCCTTGGTCCGGAGTTCTTCCTGATTATCAAGAATCATCCGTTCTATACTTCGTTCCCGTTCTTCCTCTAATCCTTCTTTTAGTCCTTCTTTTAATCCTTCTTCTCGTCCGCTTCTCCTATACTGTTCAAATAATTCACACACTTTTACATCATCCTCCTCTTTCATCTTCATTTCCTGCATCATGAATATGGTATCTTCTACATTCTCATCACCGGATAAAACCCGCAGGAGCTTAATCAGCGCCTCTTTGTGTACAATCTTCCGGTCGGAGCAATAGCTGTTTCCTTCTGCCAGATAATCAACCACGATACGCATATCACTTTGGAATAATCTTCTCGTTTCGTCCGACAGGTTTCTCATTTCAAACACATGCAGTTTCAGATCGTCCGTAAACTTAAGCAACTCTTCCGATGCATTCCGGTTATGTAATAGTTCATGCAGGCTCTCCCTACGGTTCCATCGTTTCTCACCCCAGTACAGAACCAGCTCTATCACAGGAAAGAAGGCCTTCTTCCTGCTTTTATACTGCTCCCGGTATACACCACCAACATACCCTGCCTTGCGAAACAACATTTTTGAATCCACTCTGCTTTGATTTGCAAACAAATACATCGCCTTGACACGGCCGGAATGCATTTCATACTTACTTACATCCTCCAACTGATTCCGTAACCTTTTCTGTCCCTGATACATGGTTTCTGTCGGTGCTGCCAGTAGATTCTCCTGTTTCACTCTCTGCTGTCCTTCATACAAAAATACATTCAGCAGATCTGCCGCTACATCCGGATACGCTTCAAAGTCCTTCATCACAAGATCCTTTGTGTCTCCGTTCTTCATCTTCCTCCTCCCGCAGAAGCATCAGCCGACAACATATAAGACCGGAAAAATATATACTTTCCAATATCATGCAGGAACGCTGTCCCTGAATCTTCTGCTTATTCATTCTTATATTATCTGGAAATAAGCATAGATTCCGGAAATGTAATACCTGATTTTCGAATAGTTCCCTGATCATCAATAAGTA
>USDI01000041.1 GCA_900553305.1 uncultured Lachnospiraceae bacterium | reverse complement strand
TATAGAAAATTCCGTTGGAATTTCTTATAAAGATTAGGGTGTCAAAAGGTTTATTACCTTTGATATAAATTTGTACCTTGAAAACTTAACACGATATGTAAAAACATTGGATTCTTTGGTAAAATGTAGGTAGCATTTTATGAGGTGATCCATATGTCTTTTGTTAAAAATGATAATCAACAGCTCACTGTTTTAGACAGTACTTTTAATCTTACAGAACGTGAAAAACGAATGTTAGAAAAATCATGGGCAAAAACTTTTGCTGACAAAGTTTTTCCTGCTATTGATGAAAATATTTTTTCTGTTCTTTACAGTGAAAAAGCATCCAGACCTAATACTCCGGTCAATGTGATTGTTGGGGCACTGATTCTAAAAGAAGCTCTTAATGTTACTGACGATGAGATCGTTGAAGCTATGGCATTTGATATCCGCTATCAGTATGCACTTCACACAACCAGTTTTGAAGAGCAGCCAATTAGTGACAGAACCCTCAGCAGGTTTAGAGCAAGGGTTCTTTCTTACGAAACAGAGCATGATGTTGATCTTATTCATGAATGTGTTGTAAAAATGGCAAAAGAAATATCTGATTTTATGGATATCACTCCGGATAAACAACGTATGGACAGTTTAATGGTTGCTGCAAATATCAGAAACCTCTCATTACTTGAATTGTTTTACACTTGTGTTGCTAATCTTTGCAAAATAATGGATGAGCGTGGAACAAAAATTCCGGATGAACAACATCATTATATTGAAAAAGATGATTATAATAAATGCATTTATCACAAGCGGGATATGGATGCAACTGAGAGAACCGTTATTGTGATGAAAGATGCAGATATCCTGATAAAGATTTGTGATTCAACCGGTGATTTTGATGATACAAGCGAGTATCAGCTTCTTATTCGCCTATTAAAGGAACGCACGATCATTGATGATGATGGCTCAAGGCGGCTTCGACAAAAAGAGGAAGTTGAAAATCCTTCAGAAGTATTGCTTAATCCTTCTGATCCAGAAGCCACTTTCCGCTATAAAGCAGGTGGCAAACATCTTGGATACGTTGGAAACGTAGTTGAAGCTGTCGGAGAAAAAAGCAGTCTGGTCATTGACTACGATTACCAGCAAAATACCTACGCAGATAATCAGTTTATGAAAGATTATCTTAATGAGAAAAAAGATTTTTCTGATGGTTCTTTTATTGTTGCCGATGGGGCATACAGCGGAGAAGAAAACTCACGTTTAGCATCTGAACATAATCTAAAGCTTGTAACAACCAATTTCACAGGACGAAAACCAGATGAAATATATGCTGATTTTGTCTTTACTGATGATGGCAAATATCTCATCAAATGTAAGAATAATTGTGTACCTGAAGACTGCATCTATGATCCGGGCAATGATCGTTCCGTTGCGTATTTTCGGATAAGTGACTGCGAAGGATGTCCTTACAAAGAACGGTGTCAGCCACGTTTTCTAAAAACACGAGTCCGAAAGGAAGTATCTTGGAAATCCGTTGGTCGTGCAAAACAATTACAGTACATGCAAACGGAAGAATTTTCTGAATATGCAAAATTTAGAAATGGAGTAGAAGCAATTCCCTCTCTTCTTCGTCGAAGATATCATGTGGACAAGATACCTGTGCATGGCAAAAAACGCACTCGGTTATTCTTCGGATTTAAAATAGCAGCATTAGATTTTCAAAAGCTATTAGATTATACCAATAGCTTAGATTCGCATGCTTCAAATAAGAAAACAGCATAATATCAATGTACCATAGTTTCGAAATATCAATGAATCATAGGCGCAAAAATCATATCTTTCACAAATTCGTGTTAAATTTTCAAGGTACAAGCAAAATCAAATATTAGAATGGGCTTTTGACACCCTAATCTTATAAAGTAAAAGCTCCGCATGGATGCGTAGCTCGCGGAGAAGAAATTAGTTGCTTTGCAACACCGCTCGCACGCGAAGAGTTCGCTTGCGAACTCTTATGTTAAAACTAAAAAATCCCCATAAAAAGGGAGGATGCCAAGCAAACGGGTTTTGCTTGGCATTTATTATGAAAAAGTTATTAATAAATCAATTACTTTGATATAAGCGTTTAAAAATTTCTTTTGTGTTTCTCTTGTTCTGTATCTTATGATCTTAGTATATGATTGAGAAATGTCTAAAGAATGATTGGGAAATGAAGTTTTTTGAAATAAATTATGAATAAATTGTAAACAACGAATAAAACACACGGAAATCCGGTGTTTTTATAGAATTTGAAAAGAGATCTATGATATGATGTGACTAAAGAAAACCAGACGGCTGCGGAGGAAGTATGAAAACAATAGGAATAATGGGAGGAACCTTTGATCCTCCCCATTTCGGACATCTATATGCAGCAAAGGCTGCTTATGAAGCAGCACAGCTCAATTATATCCTGTTTATTCCAAATGGAATGCCGGCGTATAAGACAGCGGAAGGAAGCGTGACCGATAAGGAGCACCGTTGTGGGATGCTGCAACGGTTGATTGAAGGGGAAGCCTGGTGTGAATTGTCTATGCTGGAATGTGAACGGGAAGGAAACACCTATACAGCAGATACACTTCTGGAGCTGACCAGAGAACACCCGGATATTCAATACAAGTTGATTGTCGGAAGTGATTCCCTAAAGGCTATGGCGAACTGGTATCATCCGGAGATTATTTTTCATTTGGCAGCAGTCATTGTACTGCTGCGGGATCAGGATACGGCAGAAACGCTTGCAGAAACCGTGAAAAGGTATGAGGCAGAGTATGGAGCAGAAATCCGCTTTGTTCCATTTGAAAAACAGGAAATTTCTTCAACAGAGATCCGTGAGAGGGTAAAGAACGGGGAGAGGCTTACCGGTCTGGTTCCGGAGGGTGTGGAAAGGTATATTGCAGAACACAGACTGTATCGTTAGACGTGCAGGTTACAACATAAACAAGAGGGAGGGCTACGATGAATCCATATTTAACAGCTTATATGGAAAAAGAATTTGATGCGGGAAAGGAAGCCAAACGGGTCATTGCATGGATCCGGGACTGGTTTGCGAAGAACGGTCCGGATTCTCCGGCGGTGATCGGACTGTCCGGGGGAAAGGATTCGACATTGGTTGCAACGCTTTGTGTCAAAGCGCTTGGAAAGGACCGGGTATTCGGAGTATTGATGCCGGATCATGTGCAGTCGGACCTGCAGGTGGCAAAGGATATTGCGGAGTGGTTACAGATTCCGTATGCTATCGTGGATATCGGAGCAGCGACCGATGGCTTGAAGCAGTGCTTGAAGGATGCGGTTCACTTAGAAAGTGGATGCACTCCGGCAGACCGGGAGTTTGCACAGGGGGCGGCAATGCTGACCAATATTCCACCGCGGATCCGTATGACAACACTCTATGCGGTGGCACAGTCCATGAACGGCAGAGTTTCCAATAACGGAAACCGTTCGGAAAAGCACGTGGGATATTGCACAATTTACGGAGATATGGCAGGTGATTTTTCTGCAATTTCCGCGTTTACGGTAACGGAAGTGATTGCCATCGGAGAATACCTTGGTATTCCGGACCGGTTTATTCATAAGGATCCGTCGGACGGACTTACCGGAAAGACTGATGAGGATAATTTCGGCTTTACCTATGAGGAGCTGGATACTTATATTCTCACCGGAGTCTGCGAGAATGACGAAGTGAAGAAAAAGATTGAGGAACGTTATCAGAGAAATCTGTTTAAACAAAGCCCCATGGCGGCTTACCGGAAGGGAAGAGGGTAAACAATGAATACACAATATCATGAACGTAACATTTCCATGGTGATGGATATGTATGAACTGACGATGTCCAATGGATATCTGAATCGGGGCTATAAGGATACGTGGGTGGCATTTGACGTGTTTTACCGGAATAATCCGGACAATGGAGGATTTGCTATTTTTGCAGGTCTGCAGCAGGTGGTGGAATATATTGAGAATCTTCATTTCAGTGAAGAGGATGTGGAGTATCTCCGGTCGAAGCAGCTTTTTACGGAGGAGTTTCTGGACTATCTGCTGCATTTCCGGTTTCGTGGAGATGTCTACGCCATGAAAGAGGGTACGGTGATGTATCCGAATGAGCCCATTATGACGGTGGTGGCGCCCCTCATTGATGCCCAGTTGATCGAGACAACCATTTTGTTGGAGATCAATCATCAGTCGCTGATTGCCACGAAGACCAACCGCATTGTACAGGCAGCGAACGGAAAGCCGGTATCGGATTTTGGTGCGAGACGTGCGCACAATGTGGATGCCGCAGTATATGGTGCCCGTGCCGCTTATATCGGAGGGGCAGCAGGAACGGCAACGGTGCTTGCCGGAAAGATGTTCCGTATTCCGATCTCCGGGACGATGGCGCATAGCTGGGTGATGACCTTTGACAGTGAATATGATGCATTTAAGGCATATGCAGAAAGCTATCCGGATGGAACGGTATTATTGGTTGACACATACGACGTGTTAAAGAGCGGTGTCCCGAACGCAATCCGGACGGCCAGAGAGGTTCTGGAACCGATGGGCAAAAAACTGATCGGAATCCGTCTCGATTCCGGAGATCTTGCGTATCTGTCCAAGGAGGCAAGGAAGACGCTGGATGAAGCAGGACTTTCGGATTGTATCATCGTGGCGTCCAACAGCCTTGATGAGTACACGATTTCTTCCCTGAACCGTCAGGGTGCAAAGATTGACAGCTATGGCGTTGGCGAGCGGCTGATTACGTCTTCCTCGACACCGGTATTCGGTGCGGTGTATAAGCTTGTTGCAGTACAGAAGAACGGAAAATTTATACCGAAGATCAAAATTTCGGAAACTGCCGAGAAGATCACGAATCCGGGAATCAAGGAAGTTTATCGTGTATACGATGAGAACGGAAAAGCCGTTGCAGACTATCTGGCGGTTAAGGGAGAGCAGATCAAGGATTTCGAACCGGTGCGTTATGTGGATCCGGTGAACTACTGGAAGAACCGCAGCTTCGTGGGATGCCGTTTTAAGAAGCTCCAGGTGCCTGTTTTTGAAAAAGGAGAACGGATCTATGACCTTCCGGACATTGAGGAGATCCGCCAGTATGTGAACGATCAGCTTAAGAATGAAATCTGGGAGGAAGAGCAGCGCTTTGAAAATGCGCATACACATTATCTGGACATGAGTCCTGCAATGTTCGAATTAAAGATGAGCCTGCTTCATGAAGAAAATTAAGGTAAAATTTACCCCGGATGTTTCTGATCAGGCATCCGGGGTTCTTTTCTTTTAAAATTATTGGAGAGCCGTACCCTTAGACTTAGTGCTTTTCCGGTTCGGGATAGTCAACACCGAAGGTTTCAACGGTAACGGTCTTCATACGCTGATCCTCTAACGGACGATCATTGTAATCGGTAGCGGTTTCCGCAATCTTATTTACCACATCCATACCTTCGATAATCTTACCGAAAGCAGCATAAGAGCCGTCTAAATGCGGGCTGTTCTTGTGCATAATGAAGAACTGGGAGCCTGCGGAGTTGGGCATCATGCTTCTTGCCATGGAAAGAACACCTTCGGTATGCTTTAAGTCATTCTTGAAGCCGTTCTGTGAAAACTCACCTTTGATGCTGTATCCGGGACCGCCACAGCCGGTACCTTCCGGATCGCCGCCCTGAATCATAAAGCCGCGGATGACACGATGGAAAATCAGGCCATCGTAGAAGTTTTTCTGAATCAGACTGATAAAATTGTTGACGGAAGTGGGGGCAATTTCGGGATAAAGCTCTGCCTTCATCACATCGCCGTTTTCCATAGTAAATGTAACAACAGGATTCTGTGCCATAATTGTATTCCTTTCCTTAAAAGATTCATTTAAAAGATCTGTCGTTCAGATCCTAAACAGCTATTAGTTTAGCATGATTTTGGAAGGCTGACAATATATCTTGCATGTGGAATTCCCTCAATAGAATCCTGACCTGCGTAAGTAAAGCCGAGCTTTAGCAAAAGATGAAGGGAGGCCGTATTTTCCGGGAGACAGAAGGCCTGCACCTGTAAAAATTCCAGTTCTTTCCACGCATAACGGAGGATGGCTTCACAGATCTCGTAAGTATAGCCCTGATGCTGGAAAGCAACATCCGTTACGAACCCAAGCTCAGGAAGCTCATAGCCCTCCCGGACGCTTAAGCCGGCACGCCCGATGACGGTTCCGGTAACCGTGTGAATGACACTCCATAAGCCGAATCCGTAAAAACCGTAAATCTTCTGAATGTAGTCCTTCATATAAGAACGTTCCTCGTCTCTGTCCGGAAAGAGATTCTCCATATATTTCGTAATCGAAGGATTCTGATAGATCCGGTAGAAATCCTCTACGTCGGAAACGGTGCTTTCCCGTAAGGTAAGCCGCGGGGTTGTAAGGATCTGCCAGGGAAGTCCGGCAAGCCGCTCATAGGCTTTTTCATAAGAATCATATGTCATGGAAAACAGGTCCTCCACCGCATAGGGAGTTCCGGAGAAGTCTTCGGAATGATTCGTCTCGTGATAAAGTGCAATCACGTAACAGCCCTGTGCTAACAACCGGTGCAGTGCAGGAGAGGAGTCTGTAACGGCAAGGAGATGTTCCCTGTCAGGGGCCTTTGGAGCTGCAAGGACAGAATCCACAGGAAGTGGATCTGAGCACGCATCGGAGGATGGTGTGCACTCACCTTCAGGGATCGGGGTAAAGGAAAGCTGCAGGGCAGCTTCTTCCGGTAATCCATTCATGGCAGCAGCACGTACTTCGTTAAGTCTTGGATTGAGAAAATTGTAGTATTTATTTGTCAGAAAGAAGTGGATCTGCTGCAGCATCGTTCCGTTGGGTCTCCTTGTGTGAGTCGATTTCAGCATTGCATGTTTGTTCTTACCAGATTAGTATAATGCATCCACTGAAAAATGCAATGTTTCAGTTTCCCTGGAGGAATTGACATTGCCGGGCATTTTCGATATTATTATGATAACTATGCAGAGTTATGCAGAATTGCCTTGCGGGAATGTTTGCATCTTTCCATCTGCATAGTTACGTAATGTGTATAAGGAATACACAGGAAAGGAACGTTATGGGTAATAAAGGAAAGTATTATATTACGACTGCGATTGCGTATACCTCAGGGAAACCGCATATAGGAAACAGTTATGAAATTGTTCTGGCAGACAGTATTGCCAGATTTAAGAGAAAAGACGGCTATGATGTGTTCTTCCAGACAGGAACCGATGAGCATGGCCAGAAGATCGAGATTAAGGCACAGGAAGCCGGAATTACACCGAAGGAATTTGTTGATCAGACAGCCGGAACGATCCGCAGATTGTGGGATCTGATGGATACTTCTTATGACAAATTTATCCGTACTACGGACGAGCCGCATGAGAAGCAGGTACAGAAGATTTTCAAGAGACTGTATGATCAGGGCGATATTTATAAAGGATCCTATGAAGGAATGTACTGTACACCGTGTGAATCCTTCTGGACCGAATCCCAGTTAAAGGATGGCAAGTGTCCGGACTGTGGAAGAGAAGTAAAGCCTGCGAAGGAAGAGGCATACTTTTTTAAGATGAGCAAATATGCAGATCGCCTGATTGAGCATATCAATACCCATCCGGAATTTATCCAGCCAGTGTCCCGTAAGAATGAAATGATGAACAACTTCTTATTACCGGGACTGCAGGATCTGTGTGTATCGAGAACCTCCTTTAAGTGGGGAATTCCGGTAGATTTTGATGACAAGCATGTCATTTATGTATGGCTGGATGCACTCACGAACTATATCACAGGTATTGGTTATGACTGTGAGGGCAACAGCTCCGAGCAGTATAAGAAGCTATGGCCCGCAGACCTTCATCTGATCGGTAAGGATATTATCCGTTTCCATACCATTTACTGGCCGATTTTCCTGATGGCACTGGGCGAGCCACTGCCGAAGCAGGTATTTGGTCATCCGTGGTTATTGATGAACAACGATAAGATGAGTAAGTCCAAGGGAAATGTGATTTATGCCGATGACCTGGTAGACTTCTTTGGCGTCGATGCTGTCCGTTACTATGTACTGCATGAGATGCCGTTTGATAACGATGGTAACATTACATGGGAGCTTGTAACGGAGCGTACCAATGCCGAGCTTGCCAATACACTTGGCAATCTGGTAAACCGTACGATTTCCATGAGCAATAAATATTTTGGCGGCGTGGTAGCAGATAAGCACGTTACCGGTGAGATGGATGAAGACCTTAAGACAGTCGTAACAGGCACCTTTAAGAGAGTATCTGCGAAGATGGACGAGCTGCGTGTGGCAGATGCCATTACCGAGATCTTTGCACTGTTCAAACGCTGCAACAAATATATTGATGAAACAGAGCCGTGGGTGCTTGCCAAGGATGAGGCCAATCTGGACCGCCTTTCCACTGTTCTGTACAATCTGGTAGAAAGTATTGCCATTGGCGCATCTTTACTTGAGCCGTTCATGCCTTCTACCGCAAAGAAGATCGCACAGCAGCTTAATACTTCCGTCAGAAGCTTTGAAGACTGTGAGAAGTTCGGTCTATATGAAAGTGGAAATAAAGTAACTGCGGAACCGGAAATCCTGTTTGCAAGACTGAAGGTCGAAGAAGTGATGGAAAAGGTCAACGCGATGTATGCAGAACGCAAGGCACAGGCCGCTGCGGAAAATGGGGAAGCAGCAGAAGAAAACGTTATTGATATCGAACCGAAGGAAGAAATTACCTTTGATGATTTTGCCAAAATGCAATTCCAGGTAGGCGAGATTATCAAGTGTGAGGAAGTTCCGAAGTCCAAAAAGCTTTTATGCTCACAGGTACGGATCGGCAGTCAGGTAAAGCAGATCGTTTCCGGCATCAAGCAGCACTACAGTGCAGAAGAGATGGTGGGTAAGAAGGTGATGGTTCTGGTGAACTTAAAGCCTGCGAAGCTTGCAGGAGTTCTTTCGGAAGGAATGCTGCTTTGCGCAGAAGATGCAGAGGGTAATCTGGCACTTCTGACACCGGAGAAGGATATGCCTGCAGGAGCAGAAATCAGCTAAAACATCAGGTTGCGGGGGCGCTTATGGTTAAAAAAGAAGAGTTTTTATTTGATTCAAGGGATGGAAAATCCAAGATCCACGCAGTGCGCTGGGTTCCGGAGGGCAAAATCTGTTGTATCTTACAGGTTGTCCACGGAATGGCGGAATTCGTGGAACGGTATGAGCCGATGGCTATGTATCTGGGGGAGAAGGGGATCATGGTTACCGGAGAAGACCATCTCGGACATGGCAAAAGTGTCGGTGAAAACGGGAAATATGGGTTTTTCTGTGAACAGGATCCGGCAACGGTTGTTGTGCGGGATGTACATCGTCTGAAAAAGATGAATCAGGAGGAGTATCCGGGAATCCCGTACGTGATCTTAGGACACAGCATGGGTTCCTTTATCACCAGAAACTATCTGTTCCGTTACGGTACGGGAATTCAGGGTGCGATTATCTGTGGAACCGGTTCACAGCCGAAAGCTCTGGTGAAGCTTTGCCTGATGATCGAACGTGTACAGCGTCTTTTCCTCAGAGCCGATCATGTGGCGAAGGGAATCGATAAGCTGGCATTTGGTAATTATAATAAGAAAATCGTGGAAGCAGCAACAGCCTTTGACTGGCTTTGTACGGATGAAAAGGAAGTTAAGAAGTATCTGGATGAGCCGATGTGTGGCTTCACCTTTACGTTAAATGGCTTCCGGACCCTGTTTACCCTGTTGGACCGCCTGAACAAGGAAGAAAACCTGAAAGAGATGCCGAAGGACCTGCCGGTTCTGTTCATTGCAGGAACAGATGATCCGGTCGGAAATTACGGTGAGGGCGTACGCAAGGCACAGGAGGACTTTAAGAAGGCCGGAATGAAGCGGACTTCCCTGAAGCTGTATGAAGGCTGCCGGCACGAAATCTTGAATGAGCCCATAAAACAGCAGATTTTTGATGACATCTATGCATGGGTTATGGAGCGCGTAGAGGAGTATTAGTGAAAAAGTTTTTCTTATGTTTATTATTTGTCCTGATGCTGGGAGCAGCGGGCTATATGGTCGTGCTCGGGCAGCGTTATACGGCACAGAAGGAAAGCTCTTCCGTGGATTATTCCGCGGCAGTAGGAGAAGTAACGGGCCAGTTCGGGCAGCTTGTGAAGAACGTGGATGCGGATACTGCAAATCAGGTGCTTGATTTTGTCAAGGACAAGATTGACAGCGGAGCACTCGATTCACAGGAAGGCCTGAAGGATGCGTTGCAGGAAGGCAAAGAGCAGTTCGGTGTGGAAATCAGTGAAGCGGATGCACAGAAAATTGTGGATACGGTGGATCAGCTCGAGCAATTCGGCTTTTCACCGGACACCGTAATTGATGAGGCAAAGAGCCTTTATGAAAAGTACGGGGAGGACTGTGTGGATCATGTGAATGAAGCTGTGACGAATGCGGTCAAGGATGCTGCTTCCAATGCAGTAGACAGCTTTACGGATTATCTGAAAGAGTCTGTGACGGATACCTTACAGGGAATTTTTAAATGAGAGTAGAAAGTTACTCTAAATGAGAAAATGATAGTACCAAAGGACTAGACGTTTGGCTGAAAAAGGACTATAATATGATCAGGGAAAACGATACATCCTATGAGGTCCGTTTCATCGGACAGAACGAATGGGATGACGCTATGGCGCTGGCCTGGAAAACATTTTTAAAGTTTGAGGCTGCGGATTATTCAGAAGAGGGAATAGCGAATTTTAAGGACTTTATTACCGACACGAATCTGAAGAGAATGTTCGACAGAGGAATGTATCAGGTGATGGGAGCTTATGACGGAGAGCGTATGGTCGGCATGATTGCACTCCGGAACGAGAGTCATATTTCGCTGTTATTTGTAGATAAAGAGTATCATTATCGGGGAATCGGACGGAGCCTTATCATGGCAATGGACGATTATGTAAAACAGGAGCTTGGTAAGACGGCCGTATCGGTGAATGCATCACCGTATGCTGTCGGGTTTTACCACAAAATCGGGTTTCACGATGTCGGACTGCAGACACACAGCAGCGGCATCATCTATACCCCAATGAGACTAAACTTATAAAGGAAGAGAAAATGGGACGTTTTTTTAATCTGGACAGTCCGGTCATGGTTGCCTTAACCAAAATGGCCGATCTGATTATTGTAAATCTTTTGGCATTTTTCTGTTGTCTGCCGATTATTACGGTTGGAGCATCCATGACAGCGCTGCATTATGTAGTGCTTAAGATTGTACGTGATGAAGAATGCTACATTGTAAAAAGCTTTTTTAAATCTTTTAAAGAGAATTTCAAGCAGGCAACGGGGATCTGGCTGATTGAAGTTGTACTGATTATTATTTTTGCAGCGGACTTCTGGGTAATCCGGAATGCGGAAAACAGTCTTCCGTCCTGGATGAACCTTTTGCTAATCGGTGTTGCCATTCTGGCGGTACTTGCACTGACGCTGGCTTTTCCGTTGCTGGCGAAATTTGATAACAGTGTAAAGATGACACTTAAGAACTCTGCACTGATGGGAATTATGATTCTTCCCAAGACCATATTGATGGTAGCGTGCTGGGCGTTGCCGCTCATTATTATTTTCTGGGTGCCGCAGATCATGCCGGTCACCTTCTGTTTCGGAATGTCCGGTCCGGCACTGTTGAATGCATTTTTATATAATAAGACCTTCAAAAAGTTTGAGCCGGAACAGGATGTGAAGGATGCCGATGACTGGACCGTACCGGTAGAGGAAGGCGCGGAAACTGCAGAAGCAATAGACACGCAGGAGAAGGATGTAACAGCAGGGGAAGGCTCTGCTGAGGGAATAGAAGAAACAAAGGAAACGTCGGAAGAATAGGGATAGTAGGAACTGGGAAGGCATAAGAATAATTATCCGGTGTGTATGGGAGAATATTATGAAGAACGAATGGAAAAAGATTTTATTCCAATGGATCTGCCCGTTAATTGTTTTATTTTCCGTACTGGCTGTGCTGTTTGCAAATTTTTCCAAATCTGTGAATGCGGGAATTGCCAGCAACTTTGAACGGAGTATGCAGAATGAGGTAGAGCTTTACGCAGCAAAGCTTGGGCAGGAATTAGAAAAAATCCATACGGTGGGGAAAATGATCTGCTCGATCGCATCATCCGGTACCGGACAGCCCGGAGAGGTAAAGGAATTGCTGAATCTTGCAGTCGAACAGACCGGAGTTTCCGAAGCGCTGGTGTGCCGGCCCGATGGCAGCGCCATTCTTCACGATGGCAGAACCTTACTGCTTAAGGATGCTGACTACTATGAGTGGGTAAGCGAAGCAACACAGTTTTCTTACCGCTATGTGAGCAATGACATGATTACCGGAACAGATGCAGTTTTAATGGTTGTTCCTGCAGAAGGGCAGGAACAGAAGATTGTGTTGTATTATCCGATTCAGAAGATTTGCAGTATGATCGTTGTGAAGGATGCGTTTGACAGTGCAACATTTGCTACGCTTTTGGATGAAAACGGACACGTGATTGTTACAACAGATGAAACCTCTACATTCTTTAAAACGAGAGATTTCTGGGGAAATGTGGATAAGACGGATCTGACAAAGGCAACGATTGCCAGACAGAAAGCAGGCGACGGTCACACGGGATGCCTTGCAGTTACTGTAGACGGAGAACAAAGAACGGTTGTTTATGCACCGGTGGGCCAATGGTCTCTGGTTGCAGGAGTCAATCAGACCTATGTGGACAATATGGAACAGCGTCAGGCAAAGAAGCTTATGACAAGACTTGGCTGGATTATCTTTACCACTTTTCTCGGAGGTCTGCTGGTTGCGGCAATTAACTTTATAGCACGTCTTACTGCGGCAAAGAGCAATAAGCAGCTTAAGGAAAAGGCAGACAGTGATCTGCTGACCGGTCTTGGCAATAAACTTGCAACCGAACGCCGGATTAAGGAATACATGGAGCAATATCCGAATTCGCTGGCCGTCATGTTCGTATTGGATATTGATAATTTTAAGAAGATCAATGATACGATGGGGCATGCTTTCGGTGATGAGGTACTGCGGGAACTTGGAAAACAGATCGGTGTGAACTTCCGAGTGACCGATATTATCGGACGGACCGGTGGCGATGAATTTACGATCTTTTTGAAGAACCTCAAAGATGACAGTAATACGATTCGTGAGGCACAGAAGCTGGAATACTTTTTCAAGCATTTCCAGGTTGGCGATTATGTGAAGTATGCTGCAACGGCCAGTATCGGTGCAGCCGTATTCCCGGCGGATGGCGCTGACTTTGAAACTTTGTATAAGGCAGCCGATGCCGCACTCTACAAGGCAAAGAAACGGGGCAAAAACCAGCTCGCATTCTTTGATGACCGCGACCGGAAATAGTACATGTACAATCTGCCTATGAAAAAAATACTTTTTTAGTCAACTTGCTGTGACGACCGGAAAACCTACCGGATTTTCAACACTTTTTACAATGGACAGAAAAATATTTGTGGAATAGTGGCATAGTCAAAAAGTACAATCTCATGTATACTAAACATAGATTTTAAAGATGTAACTAATTTTTAAGGAGGCAAATAAAAATGTCAAGTTTATCATTAAAGAATATTTGCAAGGTTTATCCTAACGGATTCGAAGCTGTTAAGGATTTCAACCTTGAAATCAAGGATCAGGAGTTCATCATCTTCGTTGGACCTTCAGGATGTGGTAAGTCTACTACACTTCGTATGATCGCAGGTCTGGAAGATATTTCTTCCGGTGAATTAAAGATCGGTGACAGAGTTGTTAACGATGTAGAGCCTAAGGACAGAGATATCGCGATGGTATTCCAGAACTACGCTCTGTATCCTCATATGTCTGTATATGACAATATGGCTTTCGGTCTTAAGTTAAGAAAAGTACCGAAGGATGAAATTGATAAGATGGTTAAGGAAGCAGCTAAGATCCTTGACTTAACAGCTCTTCTTGATCGTAAGCCGAAGGCTCTTTCCGGTGGTCAGAGACAGCGTGTTGCTATGGGACGTGCAATCGTTCGTAATCCTAAGGTATTCCTTATGGACGAACCTCTTTCCAACCTGGATGCTAAGTTACGTGTACAGATGCGTATCGAGATCGCTAAATTACATCAGAGATTAGGTACAACCATCATCTACGTAACACATGACCAGACAGAAGCTATGACCCTTGGTGATAGAATCGTTGTTATGAAGGATGGTGTTATCCAGCAGGTTGATACTCCTCAGAACTTATATGAGAAGCCGACCAACTTATTCGTAGCAGGATTCATGGGATCACCTCAGATGAACTTCTTAGATGCTACAGTAGAAGTAAATGGCGATACTGCAAGTCTTAAGGTTGCAGGAAACAGCATTCCACTTCCTCCGGCTAAATCCAAGAAGCTGATTGAAGGCGGTTACGCTGGAAAGACAGTTACATTTGGTATTCGTCTTGCAGAAAAGATGATTACAAGAG
>USDI01000040.1 GCA_900553305.1 uncultured Lachnospiraceae bacterium | reverse complement strand
TGGATACGACCGTCTGTATGGGCGCAAGTATCAGTAACCTTCACGGAATGGAGAAGGCGAAGGGCAAAGATTATATCAAGAACTGGGTAGCCGTAATCGGAGATTCCACCTTTTTACATACCGGTGTCAATTCCCTTATGAATATGGTATACAATCAGGCAACCGGAACCGTAATTATTCTGGATAACTCTACAACCGGTATGACCGGTCATCAGGATCATGCAGCAACCGGAAAGACCCTGATGGGCGATACGACATATATGATTAACATTTATAAGCTTTGCAAGGCAATGGGCATTGAGCATGTTTATGAAGTGGATGCCTTTGACATTGAAGGCTTAGAGAAGCTGATCAAAGAAGAAACCCAGAGAGAAGAGGTTTCTGTCATCATTACGAAATCCCAGTGTGCACTGCTTAAGACCTTTGTACCGAAGGGCAAATGTGTGGTTGATGTTGAAAAATGTAAGAAGTGCGGACTGTGTATGGTATCCGGATGTCCGGCAATGCATAAGGGCGCAAACGGAGAAGCGGTCATTGATGAAACGATGTGCAATGGCTGTGGTCTGTGCATGAAGAACTGTAAATTCGGCGCTATTTCTTTAGTGCCCAATCAGAAGTAGGAGGGCGAAGAGATGGAAACGAAGAATATTATGATTGTGGGTGTCGGTGGTCAGGGAACCCTGCTTACCAGCCGTATTTTAGGAGGAATTACCCGTAAGGCAGGGTATGATGTGAAGATTTCCGAGGTTCACGGAATGGCACAGCGTGGCGGAAGTGTAGTAACCTATGTCCGCTATGGGGACAAGGTAGCGGAGCCGATTGTAGAAGAAGGACAGGCAGATGTGCTGATTGCCTTTGAGCGCCTCGAAGCACTCCGGTATGCACATTTCCTGAAAAAGGACGGAGTTATGATTGTCAATGATCTTCGCATGGATCCGATGCCGGTGTCCATCGGGGCTGCACAGTATCCGGAAAACATTATTGAGAATCTGAAAAAGAAGCATCAGGTGATTTCACTGGACGCACAGGCACTTGCCAAGGAAATCGGCAATGCGAGAGTCTTTAATACGATTATCATTGGTGTGGCAGCAAAGAGAATGGACTTTGCGAAAGAGGACTGGCTCAAGGTCATTGAAGAGACGGTTCCGCAAAAGACCATCGAAATTAATACCAGGGCATTTGAAGCCGGATATGCACTTGGATAGAACCAGGCAGTTGGCATTGGGCATGCAGGATACAGAAGTTCGGGCAGGAAGAACTTTTGATATAAAAACGAAAAGAAAGAGAAGGCAGGGAAACAAAAGTGATATGGAATGAGACCAAAGAATGTATCAGCAGGGATGAGCTTGCAGAGCTGCAAAGCAAGCGGCTTGTGAAGGTAGTAAACCGTGTATATCACAACGTGGAATATTACCGGAAGAAGATGCAGGAGGTCGGGATTGAGCCGGGAGATATCCGAGAAATTGAGGATATTACGAAGCTCCCTTATACGACCAAGAATGATTTAAGAGACACCTATCCGTTTGGATTATTTGCAGCACCACAGTCCGACATTGTCCGGGTTCATGCATCAAGCGGAACGACCGGCAAGGCAACAGTGGTTGGTTATACGAGAAGAGATATTGATATCTGGTCGGAATGTGTATCAAGATCCTTGACGATGGCCGGGGTTACCAGAGGTGATATTATTCAGATCGCTTATGGTTACGGATTATTTACCGGCGGACTTGGTGCTCATTACGGGGCGGAATATCTGGGAGCAACGGTTGTTCCGATGTCTACCGGTAATACGAAAAAGCTCACTACGATGATGAAGGACTTCGGGGTTACGGCAATTGCCTGTACACCTTCCTATCTGCTTCATATTGCAGAGACCTTAGAGCATGACGGGGATATCGATAAGATTAAGTTAAAGACTGCAATCTGCGGTGCGGAACCGTGGACAGAGCAGATGCGTCATCAGATAGAAGAGAAGCTTCACATCCATGCACATGATATTTATGGGCTGTCTGAGATCATGGGACCGGGTGTTGCCTGTGACTGTGAATATCACAAGGGCTTACATATCCAGGAGGATCATTTCTTCCCGGAAATTATCAGTGCAGAAACGTTAGAGCCGGTAGCAGCAGGAGAAACCGGTGAGCTGGTATTTACCACGCTGACGAAGGAGGGACTGCCACTTATCCGTTATCGTACAAAGGACCTGACAAGCATTACCTATGACAGATGTGAGTGTGGCAGAACAACCGCCAGAATCAGCCGCTTTGTAGGGCGTTCCGATGATATGCTCATTATCCGCGGAGTGAATGTATTCCCGTCCCAGATCGAGGCGGCATTGCTTGAAATGAATGGAACAACTCCTCATTACCTGATGATTGTCGATCGTGTGAATAATCTTGATACACTCGAAGTGCAGGTAGAGGTGGAGGAGGCATTCTTCTCTGATCAGATCAGGGAGCTTGAAAATTTAAGCAAGAAGATTGCACATACCATCCAGCAGGCAATTGGCCTTGCGGTAAAGGTAAAACTCGTAGAGCCAAAGACCATCGAACGAAGCATGGGTAAGGCCGTTCATGTTATTGATAACCGTAAACTGGTATAGAAAGAAGGTGCCTGAATGAAACAGCTTTCTGTTTTTATTGAAAATAGAGAAGGACGTCTTGAGGATGTCCTGAATTTACTGAAAGAAGAGAACATTAATATTATTTCTTTAAGCCTTGCAGATACCAGTGATTATGGCATGCTGCGCCTGATCGTAAGCGATCCGCAAAAGGGACGCGAGGCATTAAAGGAAAATGGATTTTCGGCAACCCTGAATGATGTCGTTGCCGTGACACTTCCCCATAAGGTGGGCGCATTGCAGGAAATCCTGCATGTTCTGTGTAAAGAGAGCTTAAATGTGGAATATATGTATGCACTCTGTACGAAGACCGATGAGGCAGCGATCGTTATTAAGCCGTCCGACCCGAAGAAGGCGGAAGAGGTACTGCGCGCTGCCGGTGTACATTTCTTTGCTTTATAGGAAAGCCCTATAAAGCAAAAAGCTCCGCAGGGATGCACAGCTCGCGGGGAAGAACATGGCTTACTCAAACAGGGTAATAAATTTCTGTGCGGCAGGAGCCAGTGACCTGGTTTCACGGTGGATCAGATAGAAGCTCCGGGGCGGCATTACGGGAGTAAAGCACAGCTCAAACAGCTCACCGCTTTCCAGGGCTTCCAGTGCAAAATCCTTCATGACACAGCCGATTCCCAGATTCCGGAGTGCAAACTGGACGATCATGTCGCTGGTTGCCAGCTCGAATTCCGGTGCAAGAAAAACCTGATTCTGAGCTAAAAAAGTATCCATATATTTGCGCGTACTGGTATTTTTTTCCAGACAGATGACAGGCAGTTGTTCTAACATTTCATAGGACAACTGCTTGTTTTTTAATTCCCAGAAACGGCCTGCCGCAACGAAAATATCCTGAATCTCCCGGACCTTGTGGGCAACGAAGTCATTTAGGATAGGGAGCGGCGAGCTGACAACGCCAAGATCAATCCGGTTTTCGGAAAGAGCCGTCAGGGTTTCCGGGGTCGGAGAGTTCGAAACGATGACCTTGATCTTCGGATACTGGCGGTGGAACTGTTCAAGGAAGGGCAGCAGATAGTATTTTAAGGTCATATCGCTGGCACCGATCCGGATTTCACCCAGCTCAAGGTTCATCAGTTCCTTCAGCTTCTGCTCGCCCTGACGGATGCTTTCACAGCAGCTTTCGGCATAGGGAAACAGGATTTCTCCCTCTTTGGTGAGATGGATGCCCTTGGCAGTCCGTTGGAAGAGAGAAACATTTAACTGGGCTTCCAGCTGCTTCATGGACTGGCTGACGGCCGGCTGTGTGAGGGAAAGCTGTTGGGCTGCTGCAGTGATGCTTCCGGCTTTGGCAACATAATAAAAGGTTTTGTATAATTCAAGGTTGTTCATAAGGGAGCCTTTCTGTGTGAACTGTAACGGATATTTCTGTTACTGCGTTGGGATATATGCCTGGTTTTATCATTGGGAAAATCTGCTCTCTTTGAATGGAGCTTTTTATGAATCAGGTAGATCATAACATATAAGATATAATATAATCAACACTTATGAATAATATAAGCAATATTAATTTTATTTATGTTATTATCGGTGTTATACTAAGAATTGTGTGGTTCTGTGCAAGAGAAAGAGTGCAGAACGGACACCACAATACAGGCTGTAACGCAGTGCAGGACAGTCTGAAATTCTGTAAATAGTATGCAGCAACATGCAAGGAGGAAGCAGGAACATGGTTAAAGCAGTCGTAGGAGCGAACTGGGGAGATGAAGGAAAGGGAAAGATCACAGATATGCTGGCACAGCAGGCGGATATCATTATCCGTTTTCAGGGTGGTGCCAATGCAGGACATACCATCGTAAACAATTACGGTAAGTTCGCATTGCATACCTTACCGTCCGGTGTGTTTTATGATCATACAACCAGCATCATAGGAAATGGTGTGGCACTGAATATCCCGGTATTATTCAATGAAATCAAGTCGATTACCGACAAGGGCGTACCGGCACCGAAGATTCTGGTATCAGAGCGTGCCCAGATCGTAATGCCGTATCATGTTCTTTTTGACCAGTATGAAGAGGAGCGTCTGGGAGGCAAGTCCTTCGGATCGACCAAGTCCGGTATCGCACCTTTTTATTCGGATAAATATGCAAAGATCGGTTTCCAGGTAAGTGAACTGTTCGATGAAGACACCTTAAAAGAAAAGGTACAGAGAGTCTGTGAACAGAAGAATGTCATTCTGGAATATCTCTATCATAAGCCGGCCATTGATCCGGAAGAATTGTTAAAGACCCTGCATGAATATCGTGATATGATCGCGCCTTATGTATGCGATGTATCTTCTTATCTGGATCGTGCAATTAAGGAAGGAAAGACCATTTTATTAGAGGGACAGCTTGGAACCCTGAAGGATCCGGATCACGGAATTTATCCGATGGTAACCTCTTCCTCGACTCTTGCAGCTTACGGTGCAATAGGAGCGGGAATCCCGCCTTATGAGATCAAACAGATCATTACCGTATGCAAGGCTTATTCTTCGGCAGTCGGTGCAGGCGCATTCGTATCGGAAATCTTCGGAGACGAAGCAGATGAATTAAGAAGACGCGGTGGTGACGGCGGTGAATTCGGAGCAACCACAGGACGTCCGAGACGTATGGGATGGTTTGACTGCGTGGCAAGTAAGTACGGCTGCCGTCTGCAGGGAACAACCGATGTGGCATTTACCGTACTGGATGTACTGGGATACCTTGATGAGATCCCGGTTTGTGTCGGATATGATATTGACGGTGAAGTTACGACAGACTTCCCGGTAACCTGGAAGCTTGAGAAGGCAAAGCCGGTATTAAAGACCTTACCCGGATGGAAGTGCGATATCCGTGGTATTAAGAACTACGAGGATCTTCCGGAGAACTGCCGTAAGTATGTCGAGTTCGTAGAAGAGCAGATCGGCTATCCGATCACGATGGTATCAAACGGCCCTTCCCGTGATGACATTATTTATCGGAAAAGCCCTCTCAGTAAATAGGTAAGGACTACAAACGGAAACAAAAATATGGTATAATCATCGTATGAATACGATAAATTATGCTAAACAATTAGATCATTTATTAGAACAACCGGAAATAAAAGGAAAGCATTTATTCCTGCATAGCTGTTGTGCGCCCTGCAGCAGTTATGTTTTGGAGTATCTGCGTTCCTTTTTTTCTATTACTGTTTTTTATTACAATCCGAATATCACGGAGGATGCCGAGTACCGTAAGCGTGTCATCGAGCAGAAGCGCCTCATTGGAATTTTCAATGCAATGGGGGATGCCTATCCGATTGAGATTGTGGAAGGGGACTATGTGCCGGAACAGTTCTTTGCGATGAGCAGAGGTTATGAGAAGTGTCCGGAAGGCGGTGAGCGGTGTTTCCGCTGTTATGAGATGCGGCTTCGTGAAACGGCGCGGCGGGCGAAGGAAGCAGGAGCAGATTATTTTACCACGACATTAACCATCAGTCCCCTTAAAAATGCAGCGAAGATCAATGAAATCGGGCAGCAGCTTTCGGAAGAACTGGGGGTTCCCTTTCTGCCATCCGATTTTAAGAAGAAAAACGGTTATAAAAGATCGGTGGAATTGTCGAAAGAATACGATTTGTACCGGCAGGATTACTGTGGATGCATTTTTTCGAAAGCAGAGAGGGAAAACGGGAACAGTAACAGAAAAGAGACTTGAATAGTTGCATTTGAACCGTTATACTTGAATCGTTATAACCTCAGAGAAAATGGGAAAGGTATATCATAATGGAAAAATTTTTGGACTTAATTTCAAACGAAATGAAACAGGCATTTGAAGCAGCCGGATATGACAGGGAACTGGGAAAGGTAACGGTATCGAACCGTCCGGATCTTTGTGAATATCAGTGTAACGGGGCAATGGCAGGTGCGAAGCTCTATAAGAAAGCACCGATCATGATTGCAAACGACGTCGCAGGCAAGTGTACGGACAGCAAGGTTTTTGCAGAAGTACAGGCAGCTGCTCCCGGCTTTTTGAATTTAAAGATTAAGGGAAGCTTTCTGGCAGACTATCTGACACAGATGGAGAAGGAAGAGAAGTTTGGTCTTAAAGCACCTGAGAAACAGAAGACGATTATTGTGGATTACGGCGGACCCAATGTGGCAAAGCCGCTTCATGTCGGACATCTTCGTTCTGCAGTCATTGGTGAAAGTGTGAAGAGAATTGCCCGTTACATCGGACATAAGGTGATCGGTGACATTCACATGGGAGACTGGGGCCTGCAGATGGGACTGGTCATTACTGAGATGAAGGAGCGTTACCCGGACCTTGTATATTTTGATGAAAATTTTGATGGCGAATATCCGGAGGAAGCACCGGTGACGGTTACAGAGCTTGAGGAGATTTATCCTACCGCAAGCAAGAAGTCCAAGGAAGATCCGGTCTATAAAGAAAAAGCAATGGAAGCAACCTTTAAGCTCCAGAGCGGAGTGAAAGGATATCGTGCTTTGTGGAAACAGATTATTAAGATCTCTGTTGCGGATATGAAGCGCAATTACGATAACCTGAATGTGACTTTTGACCTTTGGAAGGGAGAAAGCGATGTTCATGACGTGATCCCCGGCATGGTGGATTACATGAAGAAGGAGGGTTATGCATATATCAGCGACGGCGCTCTGGTTGTGGACGTTAAGGAAGATACCGATACCAAGGAAATTCCGCCCTGTATGATTCTGAAATCAGACGGCGCTTCCTTATATAATACGACAGATCTGGCGACCATCATGGAGAGAATGCGTGAGTATCATCCGGATCAGATGATCTATCTGACGGACAAGCGGCAGGATCTTTATTTTGAGCAGGTTTTCCGCTGCGCACGCAAGACCAGGCTGGTGGATGAAGATACCGAGCTTGTGCATATCGGATTCGGTACGGTAAACGGTGCAGACGGACATGCATTCAAGACCCGTGACGGCGGCGTAATGCGTCTTGAAATGCTGATCAATGAAATCAATGAGAAGATGTATCAGAAGATCGTGGAAAGCCGTGAGGTAGACGAAGAAGAGGCCAGAAATACTGCAAAGATTATTGCACTTTCCGCAATCAAATACGGCGATCTGTCCAATCAGGCTTCCAAGGATTATATTTTTGATATTGATAAGTTCACCTCTTTTGAAGGAGATACCGGTCCGTACATCCTTTATACCATCGTCCGGATCAAGTCCATTCTGGCAAAAGCAAAGGAACAGGGAGAGGATCTTACGAATCTGACCTTAAAAGAAGCAGATACGGATTCCCAGAAGGCATTGATGATGACGATTGCACGCTTCAATGCCATGATGGAAAATGCATATGAAGAGGTGGCACCGCACAAGATCTGTGCCTATATTTACGATCTTGCCAATGCATTGAACCGTTTTTACCATGAAAACCGGATTCTTGCCGAGGAGGATGAGACAAAGAAGAAGAGCTGGCTTGGACTTCTGATCCTCACCAAGGAAATTCTGGAGGCATGTATTGATGTGCTTGGCTTTAGTGCACCGGAAAGGATGTAATGCATGGCAGGAAAGTATTATGCTGTGCGGAAGGGTATGGTGACTGGAATTTTCCGTACATGGGAAGAATGTAAGAAGAATGTCCACGGTTATTCCAGCGCAGAATATAAGAGCTTTAAAACGCTGGAAGAAGCAGAAGCATATATGAAGGGTGGAGCCTCCACAGAAGAAGTGACGGACGCCGTTCCGATCTATGTGGATGGAAGCTATAACAAGGTAACGAAAGAGTTTTCCTACGGCATGGTTGTTCTTTTGAAGGAAGGAGAGCAGACCTTCTGTGAATCCTACCGGGATGAAGAGCTTGCCACGATGCACAATGTGGCAGGAGAGATTAAGGGTGCGGAGGCTGCCATGCGGTATGCCATGGAAAAACACATTCCAGCCATTACGATTTACCATGATTACGAGGGCATTGCGAAGTGGTGCCTCGGGGACTGGAAGACGAATAAAGAAGGTACGAAAGCCTATAAAGCATTTTATGAGGAAGCCTCAAAGGAGGTTTCCATCCGTTTTCAGAAGGTGACCGGACATTCCGGGGATCATTATAATGATCTGGCGGATCGTCTTGCCAAAAAGGCATTGGGAATTGACTGAGCAGTCACCAAATAATTTAGGAAAGAGGTTTCATTATGATATCTTATCTGATCGGGCGAAATGAGCCAATACTTGCAGCAATCGGACTTCTGATTGCATTTGCGGGAACGATTGTGTTCACGGCAATATTCTGTGACCGTCTGCCCAAGGACGGAGGAAGAGCATTTGCACACGATGGCAAGCTGTCTGCAGGAAAGCCGAGAGGCGCCGGTCTTATTTTTGTGGTAGTCTTTACGATTGCTGCGCTGGTATTTGTTCCACTGAGTACGGAGACAATTATTTATCTCATATTGGTTGCAGCGGAAATGCTTACCGGATATATGGATGATGCATCGGAGAAGCCTTGGGGAGAATGGAAGAAGGGAATTCTGGATCTTATCATTGCGATCATTGTGGCAGTCACTTACCTTAACTTTAATTCCAATGAAATTTATCTGGCATTTCTTCATAAAACGGTTGCTATTCCGGAGATTGTATTTGGCATTCTGATTGTCATTCTGGTATGGGCATCCATCAATGTGACGAACTGTGCAGATGGTGTGGATGGATTGTCGGGAACACTGGCACTCATTACACTTGGCACCTTTTATATTCTGGACAAGCAGATTGATGCACAGGGAGATTTTTCCTTTGTGATTCTCATGTTTATGAGCTGTATTTTAGGATATCTGTGGTATAATGCAACGCCGAGTAAGCTCATGATGGGGGATGCCGGATCCCGTGCGATGGGTATTTTTATCAGTATTGCAGCCTTGAAGAGCGGCTCGCCGTTTCTGTATATTCCGGTTGCGCTTGTTCTTATTCTGGATGGAGGACTGGGACTTGTGAAGGTTACCCTGATCCGTGTCTGTAAGATTCACATTATGAAGAACATCCGCACACCACTGCATGACCATGTCCGCAAGGTGAGCGGATGGTCCAATACCCAGACTGTGTTCCGTTTTGCCATTATCCAGATTGTGCTGTCCGCAGCCGTGATTTATGGGATACGATAATTTAGTGTGCTTTGCGCAGCTCTGCAGGAGAGCATCCATAGGTAGCCTTGAAATCTCTTAAAAATACTTTGTAGTTCTGGATGCCGTGTCGTTGCAACAGCTCGGTAATGCTTGCATCGGTACGCAGCAGATCCTCATGGAAGTGCATGGTACGGACTGCGTTGAGATAGGCTAAGAAGGTCTGCCCGGTGTGTTTTTTGAACAGCCGGCAGAAGTATTCATGACTTACATGAAGCGAGGAAGCTGCATCATGCAGGGTAATATCTTCCTGATAATGACTTCGAATGTACTGGAGAATTTCATCCATGCGTTCGAAGTTTTTCTTTTCCTTTTCTTTGACCGCCGGACTTAAGACTTCGGAATAGTTTCCGTATAATTCGTACAGAAATTCATACAGGACAGATGAAAAATGAAGAAGGTATCCGGGATGCGGATTCTCATAGGTATCGCATAATTCCTGCAGGTAATTACGCATTTTCTGCAAAGAGGTACTTCCGATGATGGAAGGGTAATATTCCTTAACGTGCAGGGAGGAGGCATGGTCGAGAACGCGGCTTAAGTCTTCCATCGGAATCTGAAGCAGCAGATAATCTACGCCTCCATGGGTTCTGGTGGAATGGAGTTCGCGCGGATTCACGATCAGGATATCATGCTGGGAAAGGGTATACTTCTGCTCATTGATATAGGCGGTCATATAACCCTTCAATGGATAAATAATTTCAAGGTGTCCATGCCAGTGCATCGGAGAGTAAAAGCGGCTGTCTTTAATTACGGCAAAATGTAGACGCAGGCGGGTATCATCACTGATAATCTCATGGGAGTAGGAAGTCATTTCACGATATCCTTTCGCAAGTGGTCATTTTATATTCTGAGTGACTTGAATCAGTGTAACTATTCAGAATCTTAGTCACTATATAAAATCTGAATGGTTACCAATAATTTAAAATCGTCCTATATTTTCTATTCAAATATAGCAACAATTTAAAATAAATGTCAATATCAACCTATAAAGTGGTTAATAACATAATAGAAGACCATAGAAAAATGGGATAAGATGTAACTATAAATTCGAAATAACAGGAGGGTGTTATGAGCAGCAGAGTATTGGATTTTGAAAAGTATACGGCGAAGGCCCGTCAGGCGGTTGCCGAAGGACAGGTGCTTTTGCAGAATCAGAATCATGTGCTTCCTCTGCCGAAGGGAAGCCATGTTGCTGTGTTTGGCAGAATGCAGCTTCATTATTATAAGAGCGGTACGGGATCAGGCGGTATGGTGAATGTAAATAAGGTGACCGGTATCCTGGAGGCGCTCGAGGAGAGCGAAGACGTACAGGTTTATGAGCCGTTAGTGGATGTATACCGCGAGTGGGAGAAGGATCATCCGTTTGATGAAGGTGTCGGCTGGGGAAATGAGCCCTGGTCGCAGGAAGAAATGGAACTGAATGAGGCATTGGTCGAAGAGGCTGCCGAAAAGAACGAATACGCGATTGTCATCCTGGCAAGAACGGCCGGTGAGGATAAGGACAACAAAATGTTGGAGGGCGCGTATTGTCTTACCTCCATCGAAGAGGACATGCTTCAAAAGGTGCGGAAGAGCTTTGCAAAGATGATTGTGCTGTTAAACACCGGTAACATCATGGATATGAGCTTTATGGATCAATATCGTCCGGATGCAGTGATGTATGTCTGGCAGGGAGGAATGATCGGCGGCCTTGGAACGGTCGATGTCCTTACCGGCAAGGTGTGTCCGTCCGGCCGACTTTCGGATACGATTGCGGCACAGATGTCCGATTATCCGGCCGATCCTTATTTTGGAGGTCTGGAACAGAACCTTTATGTGGAAGATATTTATGTGGGATACCGGTATTTTGAATCCGTAGCCAAGAGCAAGGTGCTGTATCCGTTTGGTTTCGGTCTTTCTTATACCACGTTTTCTATGGAAGCGGATGGATTTTCCTATGCGGAAAATCAGGTGTCCTTTGTGATGAAGGTGACAAATACCGGTTCCGTAGCTGGAAAAGAAGTCGTTCAGGTTTATGCCAAGGCGCCATTAGGAAAGCTTGGCAAGCCTGCGAGAGTGCTGATTGACTTTAAGAAAACGAAGGAGTTAAAGCCGGGAGAGTGTGAAGAACTTACTTTTGCAATTCCGACATCGGTATTTGCTTCCTATAATGAAGTGGCTGCTGCCAAAATGCCGACCGGATGGGTTCTGGAAGCCGGAGAATATACCATTTATGCAGGCGGCAATGTGCGTGATGCCTATGCAGTGGGTTCCTTTACGCTGGATGAGTTACAGATCGTCGAAGAATGCCGCAATGCCTTAGCTCCGACAACCGCCTTTAAGCGCATGAAGATGACAGCGGCCAATGAACATGCAGAAGCTGCAGGTGTATATGAGGTTGCAATGGAAGAGGTTCCGTTACGGGTGGTTTCTCCGGAGGAAAAGAGAAACGCAGAACTTCCGGAAAGCTATGAAATGACCGGAGACCGCGGCATAAAGCTTGCGGATGTCAAGGCAGGAAAAGCAACGCTTGATGAGTTTGTTGCACAGCTCACGGAGGAAGAACTTGCCAGCATCGTACGAGGAGAAGGAATGGGAAGTCCGAAGGTAACAGCAGGAACGGCAGCGGCATTCGGTGGCGTTACAAAGTCCCTTCTTGAAAAGGGCATCCCGTGTGGCTGCTGCGATGATGGCCCGTCCGGCATGCGTCTTGACAGCGGAATGAAAGCATTCAGTCTTCCGAACGGAACGTTGCTTGCCTGTACCTTCAACACACAGTTAAATGAAGAGCTCTATGCATTTACGGCAGTGGAAATGATCAAGAACCGTGTGGATATTCTGTTAGGACCCGGTATGAATATCCACAGACATCCTTTAAACGGACGTAACTTTGAATACTTTTCAGAAGATCCGCTGCTTACCGGTAAGATGGCGGCAGCACAGGTACGGGGCTTAAAGAGTGCAGGAGTAACCGGTTCCTTAAAGCATTTCTGCGGAAACAATCAGGAAACCAGACGCCATACCTCCAACAGTATTGCATCCGAGCGTGCACTGCGTGAAATTTATTTAAGAGGATTTGAAATTGCAGTGAAGGAAGCAAAGGCAGATGCAGTCATGACAACTTATGGACCGGTTAATGGCATCTGGACCTCCAGTAACTATGATCTGGTTACGGATATCCTGCGGAAGCAGTGGGGCTTTGAAGGTGTGGTTATGACTGACTGGTGGGCTTATGTCTGCAAGGAAGGGGATAAGCCGGCAAAGACCGATTTTGCAACGATGGTAAAGGCGCAGAATGACCTTTATATGGTATGTCCGGATTCAGAAAAGAACGAGCATGGCGATAATACGGTAGAGTCTCTGCATGACGGATCGCTGACGCTTGGTGAATTGCAGCGCTGTGCGAAGAATATCTGCCACTTTATGATGAATACACATGCCTTTAAGAGAATGCAGAATGAGGAAGACACGATTGAAATTCTCGGAGCAGAAGGGGGCTTTGAGGAATGTGTCGGAGATCTGACCTATTATAAGGTGGACAAAGAGGTCGTGATTGACCTGTCCGATTATGAAATTTCCAAGGGAACCAGCATTGATTTTGCATTGGATCTTGAGTATCTAGGATATTATAAGGCAGAGCTTACGGCGAAGTCCAATCTTGGAGAACTGGCACAGATTCCGGTTACCTTATCCTTTGCCGGAACACCACGTGGCGTGTATACCTTTAATGGTACAAACGGCCAGTGGGTAACGCAGACAAGAGAAGCGGACCTTGGTATGAAATATGCGATCATGCGCCTGTACTTCCCACAGAATGGTATTGAAGTAAAGCAGATTAAGTTTGTCTATGACCGTCCGTTTGAATAATTGATGAACTGCCAGCATAAGTTATAAGGAAATGCGTGCAGGCAGGGATTGCTTTGAAGAAAATTTTAATTGCCGGAGAAGCCGGACAGACAACCAATTACGAAAATGCACTTGCAGCTATGCAGGTGCATTTTGTTACGTCTTTACAGGTAAAGGACGTGGATGAATACGATGGACTGATTTTGCCGGGAGGCGGGGATGTGGATCCGAAACTGTTCGGACAGCTCCTGATTCCGGAGTCGGAGATTCGGCAGTACAGCGAATGGGAGCAGCAGATGATCCGGAAGGGACAGGAAAAGCTGACACCCGAGCTTGACCGGATCCAGCTTGCCATCTTAAAAGCTTTCTGCCGGTACCGGAAAACGGTGTTTGGAATCTGCAAGGGGATGCAGCTTATTAATATTGCTTTTGGCGGGGATATGATACAGCATCTTCCGACGGCGGCATATCACGCTTATCGGGAAAAGGATCAGATGCACCCGGCAAGGAATGAGGAGAACTCTTTTCTTTATGAATTGTATGGATCGGATATGCTGGTAAACAGTGCACACCACCAGGGCGTTGGCATTCCCGGAAGAGGGATCCGGTATATACAGTATGCGCCGGATGGTGTAGTGGAAGGCTTGCAGCATGAGTTCCTTCCAGTGTATGGAGTGCAGTGGCATCCGGAACGGTTGGAGCAGGGGACAAAAAACTTCAAAAAACTTTTTAAAATAACTTGACAACCTGTACCTAAAATGGTATCTTAGTAAAGCAGTCGCGAGACGACAGAAGGTGTCGCATAGCGGCGTGGATGATGTATGCTATGCTCCATCATATACATGGGATCTTAGCTCAGC
Source organism: uncultured Lachnospiraceae bacterium (assembly GCA_900553305.1). GTDB lineage: Bacteria > Bacillota > Clostridia > Lachnospirales > Lachnospiraceae > Suilimivivens. Next base: position 159 of record USDI01000040.1, on the reverse strand, counting down.
TGGGAGAGCATCTGCCTTACAAGCAGAGGGTCATAGGTTCGAGCCCTATAGGTCCCACTTACTATTGAGAATTTTTAGGTGTATGTAGTATACGCCGATGTGGTTCAATTCATGACAATTGTTGAATGCAATGAGACAATTGTAGGCTGAGCAGGCTGA
>USDI01000039.1 GCA_900553305.1 uncultured Lachnospiraceae bacterium | reverse complement strand
CAGTCAGAAGGTTCTGACCGACAGTCTCCGATCCCTTGAAAACGATGGCATTATTACACGGACCGTCTATCCCGAGGTTCCGCCCCGCGTGGAATATGCCTTAAGTGATATCGGCGAATCCATGCGTCCCATCCTCACCTCAATGAAAGAATGGGGCGAAAATTATAAGAAATCTCTGGAAGCCTGAAACTATCAGGCTTCTTTTCATCTGATAAATTCCTCTGGAAAGTTACAGTTCAGCCCTGCCCATTCATAAGCTGCCGGATTGTACTCAAAGCATTGACTTTCTCTCATTTTTCCCTTATAAATAGGAATATAACATATTACCTAGCATTTGGATAGGTAAACAAATTCACCCGATAAGGAGCCAATTATGATTAATCAGGATCGTTTCATCCATCGTTTTCAAGAATTAGTTGCCATTCCCAATTCCTCCAGAGAAGAGGCTGCCATGTGTGACTATCTGAAAAAAGCACTCACAACACTGTCCATCCCTTTTGAGGAAGATGATGCGGCATCCAAAATTAACGGAAACTGTGGTAATCTCTATGCTTATGTTGAAGGAGAAAAGGCGCTTCCCCCGATCCTTTTATCTGCTCATATGGATTCGGTAGAGCCTGCCAAAAAGAAAAACTGCGTCTTTCATCCCGATGGTACAATCACTTCTGACGGAACGACCGTTTTAGGTGCCGATGACCTCGCCGGAATCTGTGCTATTTTAGAAGCCATTACATCTATAAAAGAAGACGGCATGGCACACCGTCCTGTAGAAATTGTATTTGATGTTTCTGAAGAAACCTATTGCGAAGGCATCCAGCAGTTTGATTTTTCGAGATTAAAATCAAAAGAAGCCTATGTCTTTGATCTTACAGGCCCGATTGGCGGAGCTGCCTATCAGGCGCCTGCGATTCTTTCTTTTGAAGCCGTCTTTCACGGAAGGGCTGCCCACGCTGCCTTTTCTCCCGAAAACGGAATCCACGCCATCAAAGCCGCTGCACATGCCATCGATGCGATCTCCTGTGGCCGGATCGGAGACACGACCGTGAATGTCGGCACCATACAGGGAGGCTCTGCGACCAATGTTGTTCCGGAAACCTGCATCGTAACCGGAGAGGTTCGCAGCTTCAATAACGAAAGTGCACTGCGAAAGCTCGATGAAATCAAAGAAACCTGCGAAGAAGCCGCGCTCCTTGCAGGTGCCTCTGTTGATTTTAAGACAGAAACCCTTTGTCTGGCTTACCGGGTAGAGCCTTCCTCCAGGGTGGTCAGCCGGTTTACTAAAGCCTGCGATTCCCTTCACCTTGAACCGAAGCTGATCAGTACTTACGGTGGCAGTGACAACAATCACTTCTTCCATCATGGTATCACAGGCCTTGTGGTTGCCTGTGGAATGAACGACTGCCATTCCTGCAAGGAATATACCAGTGTTCCGGATCTGATGAAAGCCGCCAGACTGGCGAAGGCGTTAATTCTGTCTGATATGTAAAATTCCATACACCTGATGCAGGTCGGTAATCACCTCATCCACCTGCACTCCGGCTTCCTGTATCATGGTATCATCCTGCCCTTCCGGATGATACCAGCAGGTGCGGATTCCGGCATGGTTTCCTCCCCGGATATCACTGGTAAGGGAATCTCCCACAATCAGCACTTCCTCTTTTCTTACCGGACCGATGGCATGAAATACCTGGGTAAAGAATTCCTGACTTGGCTTCTCTGCCTTTAAATCCTCCGACAGAAAAACACCATCCATGAATTCTCCAATCCCGGAAAGGCGAAGCTTCTTCGTTTGCGCCACAACCGTTCCATTCGACACCACATATTGTTTCACTCTGCCTTGCAGGGATTTCACAATATTGAGGCTGTCATCGCAATACACAATCGTATCTCCCAGGCGCACCTGATATTTCTCATTGAATTCTTCTGCAAGACCCGGATCAATTCCTTCACTTGCAAAGAAATCCCGGAATCTGCGAACCAGAATCTCCGGTTTCGTAAGCTCTCCACGCTCTAATCTCTCCCAGTAAATCCGGTTGATCTTCGAATAACGTGCAATCTTCTCATCCGTGCATTCTCCCAGATGATATTCCTCAAATAAGCTTTGGATGGCTGCCTTTTCTGCTGCCAGAAAATCCAGTAAGGTTCCATCCACATCCCATAAAACTATTGTAATCATTTGTCTCTCCTTCGCCTACTTTTCAAACCGGAAATAAGCAAAGTCAAAATTGCTTCCGGGCAGAAATGCAAAGGATACCTTCTGTTTACCGGTAACATCCTGCAATGCAAACGTTCTTTCTTCATAGGAATCGGCATTTTCTGTCCGGAACTCACAGAGAATCCGCTTCTCTCCATCGGCACCTGTCAGAATCAGATGAATACTGTTAAGCGCTAACGGAGATTTCCCGCTGATCCGGATCTGCTTCGGCATTTCCGCAGCAAAGTCAAACGTACCAAAGTCCAGCATGACGTTATTACCGATTCCGGTTACGTTTCTTCCCTCCACCGTGAATTTATCTCCATAAATGTTCTCTGCATCGGCAGCATCATTTTGTTCAAATTCCCGCTCCTGCTTTTCAAAGGAAAATCCGCTCACCTGGAAGCCGTCTGTTGTTTCGATGCAAAAGCTTCCGATTCCCTTAAGCTTCCTTGACAGCTTGAAGGTGTTCGGCTTAAAGGTCATCCATTCCGGCGGCTCATGGTAAGAGAATTCGCCTAAAAGCTCTCCGTCTTCTCCCGGCACACCATCGTAGAACCGGATCTGTACCGGCTCAAAGGTATTGGCCCAGATCGGAACGGTAACGGTGTCAGACCCTGCTGCCCCGAAATCAATATGGTCGTATATCGCATAGGAAGAAGCTCCGCCTGCTGCAAATCCGACTCCCTTATTAATACCGCTGCTGATGTTCTCGCTGCCTCTGGTATAAAGTCCTCCGGTTACGAAATCATACGGATCGGTTACGGCAACACCCAGTCCCTGTGCCGTAAATTTCAATACCGAAAGGATATGATAACGCTCCGTTCCATTTTTGCACATCGCGCGGAGCCAGAAGCTGCCATCCCCGTTTGCCTTTACGGTAACGGTATGATCCGGATTCACTGTGCATTCCGCAAGATTGGTTACGATTCCTTTTTCGTTTGTCACACGGAACTCGATCTCATCCGCATAGTCCGCATTTTCCGGATAAGCGGTATAAGCCACCTTTCTTTCACTGGCTTCCTTCGTAAAGGTAAGGCTCTCTGCCTGTAATTCGATCTTACGCACCGGAACTTCGTCTGCTCTTCCGCATTCGGTCGGTGCAAAAGCAACCTCCTGTTCCCGTACCTTATTGTTTCCATCCAATGCATCCACCGACAACAATTTGATACTGCAGTCCGGTATTCCCGGGGAGGTCAGGGTCACTTTGATTTCACCCGGCTTTCCCCTTGAAGCAAGTATTGCCAGCATTTTACCGGAAAACAGTCTGCGGGAGGTTCCCTTATATTGATCGAAGTCCGTGCTGTCTCCATTATCAAGACCCAGCAGCTTTCCTTCCCCTTCCACACGGACATTGACGCGGTTGTTTGCATTGGCACAGAAAATACCCTTTTCATCTACGGCAGAGATTTCAAGGTAAATCAGATCTTCCCCGTCCGCATACACTTCCGTCTTATCCGGATCCAGACGGAAAGATGCTGCATTCCCGAAGGAACACTGTACATCCTCTGCAATCACATTTCCGTTTTCATCATAAGCAAGCGCCTTCAGCTCACCCTTCTGATAAGGGATCTGGAAGTTTCCGGTAAGCTGCTTCCCATGCTCATGGTCGATATCATAGGTTCCTACCGAATCTCCGTTATAAAACAGCTCAATTTTCGGTGCATTGGAGCATACCCGCACATCCACCGGAAGTCCCTCGTTGAAATCCCAGTATGGGAAAATATGTACAAACGGAGCCTTATGGTAATCTGTCCATTCAGCCCGGAACACATAAGCACTGTCTTTGGCAAAACCTGCGGTATCATACTGTCCGAAATAGGAATTCTTCGTGCTGTACGGCGTCGGCTCTCCAATATAGTCAAAGCCCGTCCAGATAAACTGACCGGCACAATATTCAGCATCACGATCCTTAATAATGCACTCTTCGGTGTTCTTCGCACCCCATCCGGTACAACTGTTTCCAAGGGAAGAGCACTGCTCATCATCATCCGTAAGGAGTGTCTCTTCGAGTGGGAAATGATAGATACCACGGCTCTGGACCACCGATGCCGTCTCACTTCCGTAGATCATCCAGTCGGGATGATTCTTATGATGCTCCTCATAAAGCCGCTCGCCATAGTTATATCCAACGAGCTTTAAGATGTCTCCACACTTCTGTCCGTTCTCCCACTGCATAAAGTTGGAGCCAAAGGTCACCGGACCGTTTCCTCTCGGATCATGCAGCTCCACCAGCCGTTTTAAAAGAGCCGTTACTTCCTGTCCACGTTCATCTGCATGGGTATCGTAAATTTCATTTCCAATACTCCAGCCAATGATGGACGGATGATTCCTATCCCGACGGATCCAGGAGGCCACATCCTTTTCTACCCATTCATCAAAGAAACGCGCATAGTCGTAATCGGTCTTTGAACGCTCCCACATGTCAAAGCCCTCAGAGAGAATCAGCATACCGGTTTCATCGGCCAGCTCCATCATTTCCTGTGCGGGCATGTTGTGGGACGTTCTGATGGCATTCACACCCATCTCACGTAATTTCCGGAATTTCCGGCGCAATGCAGGAACACTGAATGCAGCTCCCAGACATCCACTGTCATGATGCTCACAGGTTCCATGCAGCTTTACATGCCGTCCGTTTAAGAAAAATCCATGATCCACGGTATACGCGATCGTCCGGAATCCAAAATACTGCCGGATCGTCTGTGTCACTTCACCCTGTACCAGAATTTCCGACTGCAAAGTGTATAAATACGGATCGTCAATATCCCAAAGGTTAGGATTTTTAATGGTTAAGTTCTGTGTGGTCAGGGAATACCGGCATCCTTCCACTCTTGCTCCCTTTGGAACACAGGAAGAATCTGCTGCACAGGCATCGGACTCACAAACCGCTGCCACCTTTTCTTCCCTGTCTAAAATGGTCTGACGCACCCGGACTCCTGCAAAGGAATTTTCCTCCTTCTGTAACAGTTCTGAGGTAACGGTCACGTTCCAGCTTCCGTTCTCCTTAGAAGTCGATACATAAATGCCATCGTTTCCAAACCGCAGTTCCGGACTCTCACACAGCCATACCTTACGGAAAATACCGGCTCCCGAATACCATCTGGAATTCGGTGCATGATGATCCACACGGACTCTTACGGTATTCTCTCCATTCTGAACCAGATCGGTAATATCAAACTGAAATGCAGAGTATCCATACTTCCATTCTCCTGCAAGGGCATCGTTGACATAGACCTTACTGTCCATGTACACGCCATCAAAACGAAGATAGGTGCGTACGCCTTCCTTTTTCTCATAAACAAACTTCTTCCGGTACCATCCGGTCGATGTCTCGTATAAATCATTCGTATTTTCAATCAGCCAGTCATGGGGAATGTCCACCCGGTAAAAAGCAAAGCTTTCCTCATAATCACTGCCAAACGGAGCCTTATAAAACTCCCAGTCCTCACAAAATGAAACCCGGTTCTGATCCTTGTCACAAACCATACTCTTTCTCCTTTGCTGCAAATCCTTATCTGGATTTCTTTTTATGACAATTGCAGCAGCTTCCGCCATTACAACATCCCTTTTTCTTACGGCGTATACAACCGTAAACAGCTCCCACTACAATTGCCACCAGTATCAATCCGATTACAATATCCCAAATATTCACAATATTCTCCCCTTCCATGGCAGCCGGTAATTCCACAGGTGCCTTTCTAATCTAATGAATCAGGAGATGTGTGATAAATGCCGCAGCCCACGCAATCACACACTGCCATATTACCACAATTACCGCCCATTTACTACCAAGCTCCCTCTTAATGGAAGCAATAGCAGCCACACAGGGAGTATAAAGCAGACTGAAAACCAGAAGTGCTGCTGCCGAGGAGGTGGTGAGAACCGTTCCTATGTCTCCTCCAAACAATACCTCCAGTGTGGAAACTACACTTTCCTTTGCCATAAATCCACTCAGCAGGGATGTGCAGATTCTCCAGTCCCCAAGTCCTAAAGGAGCAAACAGCGGGGTCAGCAGACCGGCCACCTTTGCAAGCATACTGTCTGCGGAATCGGTGACCATATTAAAATGCAGATCAAAGCTCTGCAGAAACCATACCACAATCGTTGCAATCAGAATTACCGAGAATGCCTTCTGCAAAAAGTCCTTTGCCTTTTCCCAGAGAAGCTGTGCAACATTCTTAACGCCCGGCATACGGTAATTGGGCAGTTCCATGACAAATGGAACCGGCTTTCCTTTAAACAGGGTTCCCTTGTATAAGAAAGCAATCAGAATTCCGATTAGAATTCCAAGTACATACAGCCCGGACATCACAAGTCCTCCATGCTTCGGGAAAAAGACACTTACGAAAAACGCATAAATCGGAAGCTTCGCCGTACAACTCATAAAAGGAGTCAGAAGAATCGTCATCTTCCGGTCACGTTCACTGGTCAGGGTTCTCGTTGCCATAACCGCAGGCACTGTACAGCCAAATCCAATCAGCATCGGTACGATACTTCTTCCCGACAGTCCGATCTTACGCAGCAGCTTATCCATGACAAATGCCACCCTCGCAATATAGCCGCTGTCCTCCATCAGCGACAGGAAGAAAAACAATGTGACAATAATCGGAAGAAAGCTTAAAACACTTCCTACACCGGTAAAAATTCCGTCAATCACCAGACTGTGGATTGCCTCATTGACATTCATGGTGGTAAGTGCTGCATCCACAATCACAGAGAGCTTATCAATGCCCCATTCCAGCAGCCCCTGAAGCCATGCTCCGATGACATTAAAGGTCAGGTAAAACACAAGCACCATAATACCGATAAAACAGGGAATGGCGGTATATTTACCGGTAAGAACCCGGTCAATCTTCTCACTGCGGACACGTTCCCTACTCTCCCTGGGTTTCACCACCGTCTGTTCACACAGCTTTTCAATAAAATCAAACCGCATATCTGCAATTGCTGCACTGCGATCCAGACCACGCTCCTTTTCCATCTGACTTACAATATGCTCCAGCATTTCTGTCTCATTTTCATCCAGCTTAAGCTGATCAAGAATCAGGTGATCGCCTTCAATGACCTTCGTTGCGGCAAACCGGACCGGAATTCCTGCTGCCTCTGCATGATCCTCAATCAGATGAACCACGGCATGAATACAGCGATGCACCGCTCCATTATGATCTTCTTTGTCACAAAAATCCTGTTTCACCGGGCATTCCTGATATTTTGCAATGTGAATGGCATGCCGGATCAGCTCGTCCACCCCTTCATTCTTTGCCGCAGAAATCGGAATCACCGGCACTCCCAGCATTGCTTCCATGGTATTCACATCAATCGCTCCCTGATTACCGATCACTTCATCCATCATGTTAAGTGCGATAACCATTGGAATATCCATCTCCAGAAGCTGCATGGTAAGGTACAGATTCCGTTCAATATTAGTTGCATCCACAATATTGATGATTGCGCGTGGCTTTTCATTCAGTACAAAATTTCTCGATACAATCTCCTCACTGCTATAGGGAGACATCGAATAAATTCCCGGAAGATCGGTCACTTCTGTATTCTCATATCCCCGGATCACACCATCCTTACGGTCCACGGTAACTCCCGGGAAATTGCCGACATGTTGTTTTGCCCCGGTTAACTGATTAAACAAGGTTGTCTTTCCACAGTTCTGATTTCCAACAAGTGCATAGGTCAGTATCGTCCCTTCCGGAACCGGATTCTCATGATCCCTGGAATGGTATTTTCCACTTTCTCCAAGCCCCGGATGATCGGTGTTCTTACTCTGTTCGATTCCATGATGATCTCTGGTTCTTTTCTGAATCTGTTCAATTTCAATTTCTTCTGCTTCCGCAAGCCGGAGCGTCAATTCATAGCCATGAATCTGTACCTCCATCGGATCTCCCATCGGAGCAAGCTTTACTACCGTCACCTCTGCTCCCGGAATCATTCCCATATCAAGAAAATGCTGACGTAAAGCTCCTTCACCGCCAACCTTTGTAATTACCGCGCTTTTTCCAATCTGTAGTTCCTTCAGTGTCATTTTCATTTCTCCTTTGTGTGTAACCATCCGGCAGCTTCCCGCCTCACGGTTACAATACACGTCTTTTCCTTTTAAATCTTAGTGATTAAATTTTATCACAAAGACAGTTGTTGCGTATACAAATTTATTGTACGATAATGATGATTATTCGGAATCGGAACATTTCTTCCCATCGGAAAGGAAATCCCCTTCCACCTGGAAAAGGACGAGACTTCTCCTGCTACACAGCCTTATTACCGCCTGATTCTGGATCATCCGGTTCAGAACATCAAATATATTGTTGTACAGGAGGATATTGCGAAGGGACAGCGTGTGGAAAGCTTCCGTGTCACGGCAGATTTCCTAAGCGGTGCCCAGTATCCGATTTATCAGGGAACCTGTATCGGCCATAAGAAAATCTGTCAGCTGCAGGATCCTTTCGCCTTACAGAATCCACTTACGGATGATACCTCCGAAAGGATCTCCCAGGTACAGCTCCGCGTCACCGCTGCCAGAGATGAAGTCTTTTTGAAGTCTGTGAAGTTATATGAGTAACGAGTAAAAAATAAAGAAGAGTCCTCTTTTCATTATGACTAAGATGATGAAATCAGGGCTCTTCCTTTTCATAGGAACTGCATATGTTACTGTTTTTCGTTGTCCCTGAAACATTATAAATCACAAGTGCCGCCAGAATCAGAACATACCCAATCAATTTCAACACCGTCATGCCTTCACCTGCAAGGACTACGCCCATCACACTTGCAGTCAGGGGATTCACTACCGTAAATACTGCTGCAGTTTCTGCCGGAAGATATTTCTGTCCGACCGGTTGAAACGTAAATCCAAAGCAGCTGCACAGTAATACAAGAAACAGCAGCATCAGCCACTGCTTTCCGGTCTGTGGCACACCAAAGCTTCCGGTAAACAACGATGCAATCAGGCACAGTACCCCCATCACGCCAAGCTGCAGCATACCAACTGTAACCGGATCCGCATTCTGTGTCACACGTTCCGTTGCCATAATGCATGCTGCATAGGTAAGCGCCGCACAGATCATTAATGCAATGCCAATTCCACCTCCCGGATTACTGCTTTGTGTAAGGGACAGAAATCCTACACCGATCACTGCCAGTACCGCACAAAGCATGGTCTTCTTTTGTGGCAAAGATTTCGTCAGCACCGCTGCATAAATCGGCACCATAACAATCGCCATATTTTCAATCAAGGCACTGACTCCGGAATCAATCTGTCTCAGTCCATACATTTCAAAAATCATGCAGACCGTATACAGAACGCCTAAGATCAGCCCGCCTTTTAAGCTCTCCGTACTGCATTCCTTCAGCTTTTTAAAGAAAATCACCGCCAGGACCAGAAACGCCAGAATAAACCGGATCGCCAGAATGCTCATCGGTGACATGGATTCCATCAATATTTTAGAAAAAAGAAAGGACGTTCCTCTTGCGATAAAAACCGTTGTTAACAGTATCTTTGCACCTGTCTTGCTCATGTTGTCTCTCCTGTTATAAACCGCACAGCCTTAGCCAGCCGCTTTCCCGGATCTGCAAAATGTCCTCCGGGATTCAGTTCATATTTCACCTCACAGCATTTCTTTAGCACTTCTACTGTTTCTCTGGTGCGGTCTGCAATGGTTGACATAAGTTGATCTTTCGTGTTCGCTTCTTTTCCTCCAAGACTAATATAAATTCTTTTACCGGAAATTTCATTCAAATGCATTTCCAGATAAGGTACGAACTGCGGATACCACAGTGATCCGGAACAACTCCCTGCGCCGGCAAATGCATCCGTCTCGCACATTGCCCACAGTGCGAACAGACCGGCCAGAGAATAACCCAGCAGATAGATGCTATGTTCCTGCCCATACTGCTCTCTGATCTGTGGCAGGTATTCATTACGAAGAACCGCAAGAGTATGGGACGCCTCTCCTTCAAAGGATGCATCCACTTCCTTACTTTTCCATGGAGAAAACTCCCTGTTCCAATCCATCACTTCAAAAGCAAGCAACGTGTAATCGCAATCCCCGGTCAGATGCTCTATCGTCTCATAAGTATTCAGAAGCTCCCTCTCCCGGAACTCATACATCCCCCAGAGAATCACCGGTCCCTTTTCACTTGTATGTAATGTATGCAGCTGCATGATAAAATCTCCCATAATATACTGAAATGTCTTCAGATTCTATGATTCATGACCACACCATAGATCTCTCACGAAAGTTCTGCCCGCTTTCCATAAGCGCACTTCAAAAAATGCCGGTAATACAGCACCCACAATAATGTTGTACCAAATAATCCTGGCGTATCCATCTTCCGTTACCCCAATCGCTTTTCTCCTGTATACCAACAGTTGTGCGCCTAAAATATACCGTATTTTCTGTGGGAAGTCAACCGCAGGGAACGTCTCCAATGGCACACTGATTCTCTTTCTCATATATCTTCATACATCTCATCTGGCAGCAAAAACACCTGTCACATCGGTTGATATGACAGGTGCTCCTTTTACGATTCTCAATTCCAAAGCTTACGAATGTCCTCCTTATTGTTCCTCAATGTGTCTCGTAATTTCCTTCCAATGCTCCAGCACATACTTGCCGATAATGGGATCATACATCTTCCCCAGATTCCGCTCGATTTCCACATAACACTGGGAAAGCGTCATGGCATTGCGGTAATGTCTCGTACTGGTCATGGCATCGATGGAATCACAGATCGCTATAATCCGTGCTCCGACCGGAATCTCTTCTGCCTTAAGCCCGGATGGATAACCCTTGCCATCGTACCGCTCATGATGATGCAGTACAATTTCCTTAAGCTCCACTAACCGGTGGGATTTACTCAAAATATTGGCTCCGATCTGTGGATGCTGTTTCATCTGCTCCCATTCCTCATCGTTGAGCTTTTCCGGCTTTTTTAAAACACTGTCCGGTATCCCGATCTTTCCAATGTCGTGAAGATGCGCCGCAATATGGATCCTCTCGGTATCCTCCTTTGACAATCCGATCAATTGACAAATATCATGTGCCATATCGCTCACCCTCTGGGAGTGACCGGCGGTATAGCTGTCCTTGGCATCCAATGCGCTTGCAATGCATTCAATAATATCATGATAATCCATATCCATGCCATTCTCGCTGCAATGCTCACAATAGGAAATCTTATAGGAATTACTGCGGTTAATGGCTCCGATTTCCTCTAACAGATTCATCATCCGATAGACCGTTGCAATCCCGATCCCCGGAATCATCTGGGACGCGATATAATAGATCTCCTTGCAGCTGCTGCAGTCCTGCCCTAAAATCACATCCAGCAAAGTCAGTCTTGCCTTTGTGATCCGGCATCCCTTCTCCCGCATCTGCCGGACAATCATTTCCTTCTGCATGTTGTTATTCTGAAACCTTTCATCCGTATGATCTGTTCCCTTCCTGTTATAGGATCTGTTCCCTGTTTCATGTTCATATACTGTATTCATTTGTCACCTTTCCTCTATTGAGTTCCGGCTTATCTCTGTTTCTATTGATAAGTTCCTCTTTTAGTTTGTCGGTTTTAGTTAGCACTGATTATCCGATGTTAGTTGTTGCTAACACTGGATTTTTAAGTAAGGCACACACAAGGTATGCGCCTTACTTTGTTAGCTTTATCTAACCGTTATTATAACTTTTTTCTCAATAATGTCAAGGAGAGCCTGCCTTCGAATTAAAATTTCTTTAACCATTCAACCTAATGCCACATCCAGTACCATCATCAGCGCAAATCCAACCGCCACACCAATGGTTCCGATATTGGTGTGTTCCCCATTCTGTGATTCCGGAATCAGCTCCTCGACCACAACATAAATCATGGCTCCTGCCGCAAAGGACAGAAAATACGGAAGCGCGAGACGGATACTTGAGGTTAACCAAATGGTAAGGAGTGCACCAATGGGTTCTACAATCCCGGATAACACACCACAGACGAAGGCCTTCGTCCTGCTCATGCCTTCTCCTCTTAAAGGCATGGAAATAATGGCTCCCTCCGGGAAATTCTGAATGGCAATACCAACCGCGAGTGCAAGCGCCCCTGCCATCGTGATTCCGGTATTACCCATCACGGCTCCTGCAAAGGCCACACCTACCGCCATTCCCTCCGGAATATTATGAATCGTGACGGCAAGCAGCATCATGGTTGTTTTCGAGAATCCGCTTTTCACCCCTTCCGGCTTGTCACTTGCAAGATGCAGGTGAGGAGTCAGTGTATCAATCAGCAGTAAAAATACGATTCCAAGCAAGAATCCAACCAGTGCAGGAACCCACGGGATCACTCCCTGTTCCGCTGCCATATCAATGGACGGAATTAAGAGTGACCAGACAGATGCGGCAATCATCACTCCTGCCGCAAATCCAAGCAACGCTTTTTCCAGCCGGGCATTCATCTCTTTGCGCATCAGAAATACCATCGCTGCGCCGAGCGTCGTGCCAAGCAGTGGAACCAGCAATACAATCATTTCAGACATACCAATCTCCCTTTTAATTTACTCTTATGTTATTACCGGAGAAAAGGAATGGTGCCTTTTCCCTTATGCAATGTCAAATACACTTCTGCATTTCAGGTTTTCAGGTGTGCCTTCGATGATTTCTACCGTATATTCACCGGCATCCATATCAAAATAATTATCAGAGAAACGGACATCCCCGCTCTCATCATACAGTTCTACATTCTTCGCATAAGCATCGGCTGTTACAGTGATCCTGCTGCCCTCCTGCTTTAGGCTAAGATGCGGGTTCTTGAAGTAATAATGCTTCGGTGCCGTAAACAGACAGGTGTTTTCGGATACTGCCTTTCCATCCACGATAAAGCTGTAGGTCATGTGGATTTCTCTTTCATCATAAGAGCTGAAGTCCTTCTTTTCAAGCCATATGCCATCCAGCGCCGGTACCGTCACGGTCTCTTCTCCGCTTTCAAGTACCTTACTTTCTGAATCCCGCAGCGACCATCTCACAATACCGGTAACCGCTTCAAAGGTTTCATTTGCTACATGAAGGGTACCACTCTTCTCAATCGGCTTCGGCTCTGCAATACAATATGGACGTTCACTCAGTTCGCCGGTCTCCTCACAGGAAATCATTACCGGTGCAAACATCTTACGTTCTGCATAGTGAAGGGCTTTCCATCTGCCATAGTAATCAATACTTGCCCAGGATGCTACCGGCCAGATATCATTTAACTGCCATACGACAGCTCCCATGCATCTTCCACGATATCTACGGAAATGCTCCACGCCATAACGGATCGCATCCGCCTGTAAAAGCTGAGATGCATATAACAGATGGGCAAAATCCTTCGGGTAAAGATACGTTGCAGAAAGGTATTTCAGGATCTTACCATTTGCAGCCGTATTTCTCTGATGCATCTCCATGACTCTGGAGAAAATATTCCGCTCTTCCGGAAGGGTAAAGCTCTCCACCGTCTTAAGGCTCGGGAAGGACTGGAAGCCGAACTCGGAAAGATAACGGAAATGGTACTTCCGGTAATCGGTAAACGGCTTCTCTCCATGCCATACGTCCCAGTAATGGGCATCTCCTCTTGCCTCATCCCACGGATTATCATAGCTTCCGCCTGAGGACGGAGAAGACGGCCAGTAAAAGGTCGCGGGATCCTCTGCCTTACAGATCTTCGGTATAATATATTCATAAATCTTCGTATAGTCTGCTTTCTGTTTTGCTGTTGTAAGCCAGGTGCCATCCAATGTCTGGGTTTCCATCTCATTGTTACCACACCACAGGGCAAGACACGCATGATGACGGATTCTGCGGACATTCTCAATGGTCTCTGCAATGATATTGCGCTCAAATTCGTCATCCAGTTCATACGATGCACAGGCATACATGAAATCCTGCCATACAAGCAGTCCCAGTTCATCACACAGATCAAAGAAGAAGTCCTCCGGATAATAACCACCGCCCCAGACACGGATACAGTTGTGGTTCGCCCATACCGCATCCCTTAACAGCTTCCCGGTTCTCTCCTTCGTCACTCTGGATAACAGATTGTCCTCCGGAATATAATCCGCACCCATGGCAAAAATCTTCACACCGTTTACTTCGTGGGCAAAGCAATTACCCCATTCATCCTTGTCAGTATTTACTGTAATGGTACGCAGACCGATTCTGCGTTTCCAGGAATCCAGTACCTTTCCATCCTCGGAAAGCAGGCTTACCACTACCTGATAAAGTGGCTGATCTCCATAGCCATGCGGCCACCAGAGCTTCGGATCCGTAATGATGATGCGGAACTGTTCTTCTGCTCCTTCACCGCGTTCCTTGTATTCATACATTTTTCCATCGGGAGAAGTTACCTGAATGGCAAGGGTTCCCTCCGGCTGATCAGTAAAGGTCTCTACGGCAATATCAAAATCCAGCGTTACAGATCCTTCTTCATGGATTTGTGTTATGTAAACCGATTCGATACGGCTCTTTTCCACACCGACTAACGATACCTTACGGTAAATTCCTGCATCCGGAACACGCGGACCCCA
>USDI01000038.1 GCA_900553305.1 uncultured Lachnospiraceae bacterium | reverse complement strand
ATCCAATGATTCATCATCTCAAAACCTGTCGTTAAATAATGATGGCGTTTTTCATTTGCTGCCTTCTACGTCTCCGGTCCTGCAGCATACAAATCCGTCATCCGGACGAATGGATCAATCCGATGCAACTCCTGCAATCGCTGTATGATTTATAATTTAGCTTACAGCTCTTCACCGTCGGTTAATGATACGTCCTCTAACAGATTCTCAAATACATCTGCTACAGCACGCAGTTCTGTTTCATCTTCCACGATTTCATAAATGGTATCACCGTCTTTGCTTCCGGTAATTTCTTTCAAAATCAGTGCTTCTCCGTCTCCCTCTTCTTCCTCGGTAACCAGAATATAGGGATGTCCGAAAAGCTTCGTCTGTTCCAGCACATAAAATTCTGCTGTTTCATTGGTATCCAGTGTAAATGTAATCTTATCCACGATACTTCCTCTGTTTAATCTTCTTTCTTTTCCATTGCCTGCCGGTCAAGGTATCCCTGCAAAATCAGCGTTGCAGCAATCATATCCACATATTCCCTGCGGTGTTCCCGGCGTACTCCTGCTTCCATCATTGTCTTATCTGCGGTTACGGTCGTTAATCTTTCATCCCAGGTATGTACCGGAAGCCCTGTTTTGCGCTCTAACTTCTCCTTGAATTCCATGGTTGCTTCAACACGGGGACCCATGGTATCGTTCATATTCTTTGGAAGCCCCAAAACAATTTCCGTAACTTCGTATTCTTCAATCAGTTCTTCAATCCGTGCCAGTGTCTGACGGAGCTTATTCTCATCCTTGCGGCGGATTATCTCAATTCCCTGTGCCGTAATCAGCAAGGCATCACTGATAGCAACACCTACTGTTTTGGATCCATAATCCAATCCCATAATTCGCATATTACTCGTCCTTGCTCCAATGATTGTTCTTAATATAAGCAGTCAGCATTTCTTCTACCAGCTCGTCTCTCTCCAATTTCATGATCAGGCTTCTGGCATTCCGATGACTGGTAATATATGTAGGATCTCCTGACATAATGTATCCAACAATCTGGTTCACCGGATTGTATCCCTTCTCGACAAGAGCCTCATACACTTCCTGCAATACAAGTCTTACGCTGTTATTATCTTTTTCAACACAAAAAAACTGTGTATTTCCCAAATCCTGCATCTTACACCTCTCCATAAGTTTACACTCTTTTCCATATTACCCCATTTAACTGGAAAATACAAGAAGGATGTCCGGTTTTAAAAACTCCCTGATCACTCCTTTTTGAATCGTTCCTGAAAGATCCTCTTGTGTTTCCAGGGCAATCCGAATATATTCCCTGGTATAACCGGTCTGATAACGCACGCCATCAATCACCATTTCTTCTTCCAGCAGATATTCCACCTGTTTTCCTATGTAGGACTTCCGGAATGCATGGCTGTTCTGTGCATGAAGCTCTGACAGTCGGTCGCTCCGTACACTCTTTACTTCCTCCGGAACCTGCCCCTGCATGATGGCGGCCGGAGTACCTTTTCTCTTGGAATATTTAAAGATATGTGTCTCATAGAACCGGATTTTCTTAAGGAATTCCACCGTCTGCTCAAATTCTTCTTCTGTTTCCTGTGGGAAACCAACGATCACATCCGTCGTAATTGCCGGTTCATCAAAAAATTTCCGAAGAATCTCTACCTTTTCGTAATATTCCCCGGTTGTGTACTTTCTATTCATGCGCTGGAGCACGGAATCACAGCCGCTCTGCAAAGAAAGATGGAAATGTGGACACAGCTTCTCACACTGTGACAGCTCCTTTGCAAACTCTTCCGTAATAATACGCGGCTCCAACGATCCCAGACGGATCCGGCGCACTCCCTCCACATCATTCACAGCCCGGATCAGTTCGCCCAGTCTGCTTTTCGTAAAATCATTGCCCTTTTCCATTCCATAAGAGCTTAAATGAATGCCGGTGAGAACGATCTCCTGATAACCATTTGCCGTCAGTTCACGGACTTCCTTCAGCACCTCGTCCATCGCACGGTAGCGGATCCTCCCTCTGGCATACGGAATAATGCAATAGGAACAGAACTGGTTACAGCCGTCCTGTACCTTTAAAAAAGCACGGGTATGCTCTGCGGTATGGGAAAGCTGCATGTCCTCATATTCATCGGTATGATTAATATCTATGATATTTCTTTCCGAGAAAGACTTCTTTTCTTCGATTGTAAAGGCTTCCCCCTCCTGCTCACTGCGGCGCAGATATTCCTCAACGATCTCAACAAGATCCTTTTTCCGGTTATTTCCAATGGCAATATCAATGCTTAAATCCTTCAATACTTCTTCGGTACTCGTCTGTACATAACAACCAACCGCAACCACGATTGCATCCGGATTCATCTTCTTTGCACGATGGATCATCTGCCGGCTTTTCCGGTCTGCCATATTGGTTACCGAGCAGGTATTAATGATGTAAATATCCGCTTTTGTATCAAAAGGTACAACAAGATAGCCTCTTTCCTGTAAATTTTGTTGCATATAGTCCATTTCATAACCATTTACCTTACAGCCCAAATTATGAAATGCTACACTTTTCATATTATTCTCCATTAATTTTGTCCCTTTTTAGCATTGACTTTTCCAGTTTCACCCATTACTATAATAGCAGAAGGTATGAAAACAAGGAGGTAATTCAGAAATGAAAACAGTTCAAATTTCTTTAAATTCTATCGACAAAGTAAAATCTTTTGTAAATGATATTACAAAATTTGATTATGACTTTGACTTAGTATCCGGCAGATACGTTATCGACGCTAAGTCTATCATGGGTATCTTCAGTCTTGATCTTTCCAGACCGATTGATCTGAACATCCATGCAGAAGAGAACGTTGATGATGTATTAGAAACCTTAAAGCCTTACATGATCTAAGATCCGGCTTTAGAATCTGTACTTAATACGAATTTGAAAACAAGTGCTGAATGCTTTGCATTAAGCACTTGTTTTTTATTTTAATCTACTTTTATGATCTCCACAACGTCAGAATCAAGTGCCTGCTGCACGAGTTCATCGATCTTCTCTTTGAGGTTTTCCTCATGGCGTTTGATAATGTTCAGGTTCGGTTTCGTCACCGGATGCTTGGCCACGAAAATGGTACAGCAGTCTTCGTAGGGAAGGATCGAGGTTTCGTAAGTACCGATCTTTTCGGAAATATCAACAATCTCCATCCTATCAAATCCAATCAGAGGACGGAATACCGGAAGGGTACACACTTCGTTGGTTACGGCCAGAGACTGTACCGTCTGGGAGGCAACCTGTCCAATACTTTCACCGGTAATCAGGCCAAGGCATTCATTCTCTTTGGCAATGGTCTCTGCGATCTTCATCATATAACGGCGCATGATAATCGTAAGTTCTTCGTGCGGACATTTCTCATAGATGTAAAGCTGAATATCGGTAAAGTTAATGGTATGCAGATAAATCGGACCCGAGTAGCGGGATACCTGTCTGGCAAGATCCACTACCTTCTGCTTCGCACGGTCACTGGTATATGGGGGTGCATGGAAGTAAACTGCATCAATCTTTACACCTCGCTTAGCGATCATATAGCCTGCAACCGGGGAATCAATACCACCGGACAAAAGGAGCATTGCCTTGCCGTTACTGCCGACAGGCATTCCACCGGGGCCCGGAATTTCCATAGAATAAATATAAATCTTTTCACGAATTTCAATGTGGAGCATAACATCCGGATGATGAACATCTACACGCATTTCAGGGAACGCATCAAGAATTACTCCACCCATTTCACGGTTTACCTGTTGGGAATCCATCGGATAATTCTTCCGCGCACGGCGGGTATTTACCTTGAAGGTAATGTTCTTATCCGGATAATTCTCGTTCATATAATCTATCACGGTCTGCGAAAGCTTTTCAAAGCCTTCATCCTCTACATGGATGACCGGACAGATTCCACTGATACCGAATACAGTCTTTAATTCATTCACGGTTTCATCAAAGTCAAAGTCAGTCAGGGCATGCACATAAATTCTACCCTCGGTTCTTGTAACCTTGAATTCTCCTTCGCACCGCTTCAAAGCATATTTTACCTGCTTTGCCAGCGCCTCTTCGAATAAATACTTGTTCTTTCCTTTTACACCGATCTCGGCATACTTAATCAAAAATGCTGTAAACATTAGCGTCCTCTTTCTATTTTATTTACGGGTGTACTTTCTAAGCATGGGAATTATATCATACAAAGTCTCTAAAGTATAGTTGATTTCTTCCATGGTGGTAAAGACGGAAAAGCTGAACCGGATCGTTGATGACAGCAGATCCTTTGGAACTCCCATCGCCATTAAAGTCGCAGAAGGCTGTGGCTTGTGTGCGGAGCAGGCACTTCCTGCCGACACATAAATCCCTTTATCCTCCAGGGAATGAAGCAGCACTTCACTCCTTACACCGCTGAAGGAAACGCTCACGATATGGGGCGCACCATCCATGCAGTCCGGGCCGTTCACGATCACCTGGTCGATTTTTTTCACACCTTCAATAAAGCATTTTTTGAGGTTGTAAAGCTTCTCCATATCCTGATCGTAATTGGCATACATGATTTGTGCGGCTTTCGCAATTCCTGCGATACCGGGCACATTCTCCGTACCGGAACGCATACCGCCCTGCTGGCCCCCGCCGAATACGATGGGTTTAAGCTTCACATGGCTGTCAACATAAAGGAAGCCAACGCCTTTAGGTCCGTGTATCTTGTGTCCGCTGACAGAGAGCATATCAATGTTCATCTTTTTCGGATAAATTCTGGCCTTGCCAAAGCCCTGCACGGCATCCACATGGAAAAGAATCTGGGGATTCATTTTCTTAATCAGGGCACCGGCCTGTGCAATGGGCTGCTGTGAGCCGACTTCATTATTCGTATACATGATGGAAACCAGTATGGTCTCTCCGGTAATGGCACGCTGCAGATCCTCAAGACGGATGCAGCCTTTCTCATCCACCGGCAGATAAGTTACCCGGTAACCTTCCTCCTCCAGATATTTCATCGTCTGCAGAATCGCCGGATGTTCAATCGATGTCGTAATCAGATGCTTTCCCCGCCTGCAGTTTGCATGAGCTGCTCCAATCAGGGCAAGATTATCGGATTCTGTACCTCCCGAAGTAAAAAGAAGCTCCTTCTCATTCACCTTTAAAATCTTTGCGATTGTTTCTTTGGCTGTGCGCAGATGGTTTTCTGCCTGCACGCCCTTTCTATGAAGACTGGAAGGATTGCCGTAATCCTCACACATAATCTGCTTCATAAGCTCTGCAACTTCCGGAAAGCACCGGGTTGTTGCAGAATTGTCTAAATATACTTCCATACCAACACTTCCCTTGTTCTATAGTTTGTTGGGGCAGCGCCTGATTTCTACTCCCCCTATTACATCTTATGCCAAGACACCGCAAAGGGTGAAAATGCAGAACTGTTCATCGCTGTTCCAAATGATACATCAGAATGGATAAAACCGTCATTCCTGCCGTCTCCGTACGGAGAATCCTCTTTCCAAGCGTAATCGGCTGCATGCCATCTTCCATAGCCTTACGGATTTCATCTTCATCAAATCCGCCCTCCGGTCCGATAAAGATGGCAATATCCTGTCCGGGCTGAATCTGTTCTATGATCTTACGCGTCTCCTCCATTCCCTCTGCCAGCTCATACGGCACGAGACGTGCCTGTGCATTCCGGCTGTATTCCATCGCCTGTGCAAAGGTCATGACCTTCGTAATCTGTGGAATTATTCCACGTTTGCTCTGCTTGGCTGCTGCCTCTGCGATGCCCTGCCAGCGTGCGATTTTCGATGCTGCTTTCTTATCGTCCAGCTTCACCACACAACGCTTCATGGCAACCGGAATCACCTGATATACGCCAAGTTCCACCGCTTTCTGGATAAGCAGCTCCATCTTATCTGCCTTCGGCAGTCCCTGAAACAGATAGATCTTAGAGGGCAGCTCCACACCATCCTCCTTGATAAAGCGAAGCTCACACAGCACCGCATCTTCTGTATATTCCCGGATACCACAACGGTATTCCTTACCATCCTGTCCATTGCTTACGGCAATTTCTTCCCCGATTTTCATACGGAGAACATTTTTGATATGGTTCACATCGCTTCCCGTAATTATGACACTCTTGTCATCTACATGAATCTGCTGTGGTTCAACAAAAAACTGATACATCTTCTGTATCCTTTCCCGATTTAACGCTTTTTATAACGGCTTCTGTGCCGTAACGCTCACCCATTCTCCCTGATAGGTAACTTCAAGGAGCTTTAATCCTGCGGCTTCTACCGCATCCCGCACAACCTGTTCTTTATCGTCAATAATACCGGAGGTGATATAAATTCCGCCGGGCTTTAACTGCGAAACAATCACGGGTGTAAGTGCCTGCAGTACCTCTGCCAGAATGTTGGCAACCACAATGTCATAGCACTGATAGCCAACCTTGTCCTGCACTTCCTTTTCCGTAATGATATTTCCGATCATCATGGTAAAATCCGAAGGATCGATGTGGTTTGCTTCCATATTGTCCTTAACAGCTTCGACCGCGCACGGGTCAAGATCTGTACCCACAGCCTTCTTTGCCCCGAACATCAGGGACAAAATTGATAAAATTCCGCTTCCGGTTCCCACGTCCAGTAATACCGTTTCCGGTGTGATATACTTCTTTAACTGGCGGATACATAACTGGGTGGTATCATGCATTCCGGTTCCAAATGCTGTACCGGGATCAATATGCAGAATCATCTTGTCCTGATCCGCTTCCTGCACCTCTTCCCAGGAAGGAATGACCAGTACATCGTCAATCGTGAACTGATGAAAATACTGCTTCCAGTTGTTGATCCAGTCGATGTCTTCCGTTTCTTCAATGGAAACCGTGCCTTCTCCGATATCCAGATTGAATTCCTTTAATTCGTCCAGTTCCTGCTGAACCATGGCAAGAACGGCTTCTGCTGTTGTCTCCTCTTCGTTCAGAAGAATGACCGGATATTTACTGTCCTCTGCCTTTTCGTCCTTTTCTTCCACAAAAAAGCTTAAATATGCCACGCCGTCATCCTCCGGGCCATCCGGCAGAATGTCTACGAACATCTGCTCCTTTTCCCATGCGGTTAAAGGAATCTTATCTTCAATCTGCGCACCTTCCAGGCCAAGATCGTACAAGGTACTGATAATAATATCTTCTGCATCTGTGATCGTTTTTATTTTAAATTTTAACCATTTCATGAAATCCGTCTCCTATTATCCAGCCAAAATTTCTTTCAGCATTTCTTCCGTATCATCCACAATAATCTTTGCACCGGCGTTTTCCAACACTTCCCTGTCGCGGAAGCCCCATGTTACACCAACACAGGTAAGATGCGCATTCAACGCGGTCTGCACATCCACGTCCGAATCCCCGATAAAGACAGCTTTTTCCTTTGTGGCCTCAAAATGCTTAAGCACCTGTAATACCGCATCCGGAGCAGGCTTTTTCCGCATGCCCTCTTTCATTCCGACCGGGAAGTCAAATAATCCTTCAAAGTATTTTTCACACAAAGACTGTACTCCATAATCCGGTTTGTTCGATACGACTGCTGTTTTTATGTTTCTTTTCTTCAATTCCTGAAGGGCTTCGACAATTCCCTCATAAGGTTTCGTATAATCTGCACAATGTATTGCATAGTATTCATCAAAGCTTGCGAGCACCTTCTGCTGCTTTTCTTCGCCTGTGCCCTCCGGAACACTCCGCTCCACCAGCTTCTGTGTGCCGTTTCCTACAAACCGGCGGACCTCTTCAAATGTCCGTTCTGGGAATCCGTTTTCGACAAGTGCATGGTTGATGCTGATTTTCAGATCCTCCAGCGTATTCAGAATGGTTCCATCCATATCAAAAATTGCCAACTGATACATGATTTCTCTCCATTTTCTTTCTATTGTTTACCAGGTCAGAACTTCATAACCATCATTGGTAACTGCAACGGTAACTTCCCACTGTGCGGAAGGCTTGCCATCCTGTGTATAAACCGTCCAGCCGTCCTTTTCATCAATATAAATCTCGCTTGTTCCTGCATTCACCATCGGTTCAATCGTGAATACCATTCCGGGAACCATCAGCATTTCCGTTCCTGCCTTCGTCACATAGCTGACAAACGGTTCCTCGTGGAATTCCAGTCCTACTCCGTGTCCACCGATTTCTACCACGATACTGTAGCCGTTTTCCTTGGCATGATCGTTGATAACCTGTGCCATGTCACCCAGGAAATTCCATGGTTTCACCATCGTAAGCCCCAGATCGACACATTCCCTGGTTACCTGAACAAGCTTCTTCTTTTCTTCGCTTACTTCTCCGATACAATACATTCTGGAAGAGTCAGAGAAATATCCCCGGTAAATGGTGGATACATCGACATTGACAATATCGCCCTCCTGTAACACGCGGTCCGGTGTCGGAATTCCATGGCAGACGACTTCATTAATGGACGTACATACGCTCTTCGGAAATCCTTCATAATTCAAAGGAGCCGGAATTCCTCCCATACGAACCGTCATGGAATGTACCAGATCATCAATTTCCTGTGTGGTTACACCTGGTCCGATCATCTCTCCCACAGCGTCCAGAACAGCCACATTGATTTTACTGCTTTCGCGGATTCCTTCGATCTGCTCTGCGGTCTTTAACATATCATGTGTCGGAACAATATGTCCCATCAGTTCATAATGATGAATCTTTTCATCCATTGCCATATGACAGGTCTTATACTTTTTGCCACTGCCACACCAGCAGGGATCATTTCTTCCTATCTTTTCCATTTTCTTTACCTTCTTTTCCTCTATTCACTTTTTATTGGCAGTATGCCAGATGTGCCTGAAATCCCAAATGTAATCATAGCACGACTGCTTATGTTTAAACAACCTTTTTCGCTAAGTGCTGTGCAGCGGAATTTCATTACTGTTCACTCGTACCTCGTTCCAGTAACGATTCGCAGGCTCATTTGAAGTTTTGCTTCGCAAAAGGAACCTGCTCACTCCTGAATCATGTTCTTACGCAGCCTGACAGCAAGTGTCTGGCTGCTGTGTGAACAGTAACAGAATTTCCTATAAAGTAAGAAACGAAGCAGCATCACTACATAGAATGATACTGCTTCGTCATTTAATCGTTCAATTCTTCCGGTTTTCCTTCAAATGCATCGTGGAATCTGCGGATATTTTCTTCGATGCTGCGCTTGCGAAATACTGCGCTGCCTGCGACAAATACATCGGCACCGGCTGCCATTACTTCACGGACATTCTTCTTGCCAATACCGCCATCTACTTCAAGACGGGCTGCCAACTGATGCCTGTCCAGATATTCCCGTGTTTTCCGAATTCGTCCGAAAGCCTCCGGAAGGAAGCTCTGTCCGCCAAATCCTGGCTCTACACTCATAATCAAAATCATTTCCACCTTGGACAGATAAGGATAAACCTCTTCTAACGGAGTCCCCGGTTTAATGGAGATCCCGGCTTTCGCTCCTGCCTTATGAATCCTGTCAATCACCTTCTGCGGATCCTTCGTGGCTTCAAGATGAAAGGTAATCCCATCTGCTCCGCAATCCACGAATTCCTGAATGTAACGCTCCGGTTCTACAATCATCAGATGTACATCAAAAAACTGTTTCGTAACCGGCCGGATGGATTCAATCAGCGGCATCCCGAAGGAGATACTGGGTACAAAAATCCCGTCCATGACATCGATATGAAGAAATTGTGCTCCACATCGTTCTGTTTCTTTAATCTGTTCACCCAGTTTTGTAAAATCTGCTGCCAGTAAGGATGGCGCTAATATATACATGTCTTTCCTCCAGACGGAAAATAATCGTTACTACTTATTTAAAAACTCTTTAACCTGTGCATAAATGCCCTTGCCATCTAACTGATACTTTTCTACGAGGGCTGCTGCAGAACCGGATTCGCCAAAGGTATCCTGCATACCGATCTTCTTAACCGGAACCGGATAGGATTTGCAGAGCGCATCACAAACGGCACTTCCAAGTCCGCCAATTACGGAATGCTCTTCTGCGGTAACTACCTTGCCGGTCTTCTTTGCAGACTTCACAATCAGTTCTTCATCTAACGGCTTAATGGTACAGATGTTAATCACCTCTGCGCTGATGCCATCTGCTGCAAGCATTTCTGCTGCTTCCAGTGCATTGCCTACACAGATACCGGTTGCTACGATTGTAACATCAGAACCTTCACGTACTACATTGCCCTTGCCGATTTCAAATTTATAATCCGGTCTGTCATTGATTACCGGACAGGCTGCACGTCCGAAACGAAGATATACCGGACCTTCGTATTCTGCTGCTGCCTTAACGGCTGCTTTTGCTTCCACATCATCTGCAGGACACATAACAACCATACCGGGGATCGTTCTCATTAATGCAATATCCTCATTACACTGATGGGTTGCTCCATCTTCGCCTACGGTAATACCGGCGTGGGTTGCTCCGATCTTTACATTCAGATGAGGGTAACCTACGGAGTTACGAACCTGTTCAAATGCTCTTCCTGCTGCAAACATTGCAAAACTGCTGACAAAAGGAATTTTACCGGTCGTAGCAAGTCCTGCTGCCACTCCCATCATATTACATTCTGCGATACCACAATCAATATGTCTGTCCGGGTATGCTTTCTTAAACATGCCTGTCTTGGTTGCTGCTGCAAGGTCAGCATCTAAAACTACAACATTGGGATTCTCTGCACCGAGTTCTACTAATGCATTACCATAGCTTTCTCTGGTTGCAATCTTCTTAACCTCTGCCATTTATGCTTCCTCCTTTGCCAGTTCTTCGTCAATTTTCTCTAAATCTGCCATTGCTACGGCATACTGCTCATCGTTCGGCGCCGTACCATGCCAGCTTACATTATTCTCCATAAAGGAAACACCCTTGCCCTTAACGCTGTGAGCAATAATTGCGGTCGGCATACCCTTGGTTTGCCTTGCTTCCTTAAAGGCTGCACGGATCTGATCAAAATCATGTGCATCAATGTTAATCACATGGAAGTTGAATGCCTCGAACTTCTTATCAATCGGGTAAGGAGAACATACCTGATCGACAGGACCATCGATCTGTAATCCATTGTTGTCAACGATGACAACCAGATTGTCAAGCTTGCGGAAACCGGCAAACATGGATGCTTCCCAAACCTGTCCTTCCTGGATCTCGCCATCACCAAGTAACGTGTATACACGGAAATCCTTGTTATCTAATTTTGCAGAGAGTGCCATACCGGCTGCTGCAGAAATTCCCTGTCCGAGAGAGCCGCTGCTCATATCTACTCCGGGAGTATCCTGCATACAGGGATGTCCCTGAAGACGAGAGCCTAATTTACGCAGAGTTGTCAGTTCTTCTACCGGGAAATAACCTCTGTTTGCAAGTGCAGAGTATAAACCGGGTGCTGTATGGCCTTTCGATAAAACGAAACGATCTCTGTTTTCCATCTTGGGATTCTTCGGATCAATATTCATTTCTTCAAAATATAAATAAGTAAAAATGTCAGCCGCGGATAAAGAACCGCCCGGATGACCGGCCTTAGCGCTGTGTACTGACGTTACAATGCCCTTACGCACATTGTTCGCAATTTTCTTAAGCTCTAAATTGTTCATATTTTCCTCTCCTATTTTCTTTTATTGGTAACGGTCCGGAAACTCCGAACAGTTACATCGTATCACAAATCAAAAATAGCGTCTATACAACAAAGATGCTAAATAGTTTTCAGATATTGCTAATTTTTCGGGTACTTTTTCTTTTTTCCCGCACATATACTGTAGAGAGCATCTGTTGGAGCAAATTTTGCATGAAACTGAAGTTCTCCCGTAAATTACGGATTCTTACTTTTTCTCTGATTTCCACCCTTTCCGTTGTTCTCTGCCTTTACCTGTATGGGACAAAAGATGAAAGACAGTTTGAGCAGCTTTCCCATGATCTTCTCTATACCGAATTGAGCGGCAACATCATAAATCTGCACTACACCCTCGCCCATCCGGAAAACTATGGATTATCCGGTGATCCCATCCTGCCATCTTCCTTTACGGATGGTGATACCAGAACCCAGGTCACTGAATGGCAACGCCGTCTTTCCCGGATTGATCCTCAAAAGCTGAATCCACAGGACCGGTATGCCTATCTGTTATTTGACCGGTTTCTTGCCCTTACTTTGGAGGGCGCGGATTTTGCCTACTACACAGATCCGTTATCTCCCTCCTCCGGCATGGTTTCCGGACTTCCGGTTCTGCTCGCTGACTACACCTTCCGCACCAAGAAGGACGTGGAGGATTATCTTGGGATTCTTGAACAGACCGGAACCTATTTTGATGCGCTCATTCAGTACGAACAGGAAAAATCCTCTGCCGGCCTCTTCATGTCGGACACTTCCGCAGACAACGTCATCGAACAGTGTGATTCCATTATGGATCCTGTCCTCCTTAAAGATGGCAGCCATTTCCTGCAGCAGACGTTTACCGAACGCCTCAATGGTCTTGTGTCTGACGGAATCATCACCGAGGAAGAAAAACAGCCGTACATCGACAAAAATAACCTGCTGCTTACTACCGTGATGGCTCCTGCCTATGAAAAAGTCGGCGATGCTTTTCTTGTTTTAAAAGGAACGGGAACAAACCCTTACGGGCTGTGTTATTATCCGGAAGGAAAAGAATACTACACATATCTGCTCTCCCAGACAACCGGAAGCAGCCGGAGTATTCCGGAAATCCGGAGGCTCCTTGAAAAAGATTATCAGGAGAACTTCCATGCACTTCGTGATCTCGTAAAGGACCATCCCAGACTGCTTAAGGTATCCTCTAAAGACTTTTCGCTGACTTCTGCGGGGTCATCGGACACTTTATATGAGCTGTCCGATGCCATACTTGCTGATCTTCAGAAACAGATGGAATCCGATTTTCCGAAGCTTACCTGCATTTCTGAGAACAAAGACGGGCATGAGCATGAAGGTGAAAATAATCCCATCGCCTGTGAGTTGAAAATGGTTTCGCCATCCATGGAGGCCTACAGCAGTCCGGCGTATTACCTCACGCCTCCCATCGATGATCTGCAGCACAACACCATTTATCTGAACGAACCAAATATTACCGATGATCTCATCCTGTATACCACCCTGGCCCATGAAGGGTATCCTGGTCATCTGTACCAGACTGTTTACAGTCAGAGTTTCCTAAATCAGCAAAATGCTTCCAGTATCCGCTCCCTGCTGCATTATGGAGGATTTGTGGAAGGCTGGGCGGTTTATGTGGAAAACTTATCCTACGGCTATGCTGCAGAGTTGACAAAAAACGAAGAAACCGCCGCGTACATTGAGGCCTGCCGGTTGAACCGCAACCTGCATCTGTGCCTGTATTCCTACATGGATATTGCCATTCATTATGATGGAGCCACACCGGAACAGATCGGACGGTTTCTTGAAAATCTGGGACTTGGCCAGCATACAAATGCAGAGACAATCTACGAATATCTCGTAGAGGAGCCCTGTAATTATCTGAAATACTATCTCGGATATCTGGAGTTTCTCTCCCTGAAACAACAGGCAGAGGAACTGTGGGGAACGGATTATAGTGATTACCGGTTTCATAAATTTGTACTGGAAACGGGGCCGTCGGACTTCCGCTCGCTGGGTGAACAATTAGAAAAACAATATCTGGAAAAACAGAGTTGACGATTAAAAAGCAACCTATCCCTTTAGCATAGGGAGGTTGCTTTTTGACGCCCGAACTTCTTGTCAGTCTTGTTCATCTCAGCTTCTCTATGACTTAATGCTCGACGCTACAATTTCACCAATAGACTGTTTCCACTCCGGTCCCACTTTTGACTCCTTAGATGAAAAACACTTTTCAAACAAATTCAAGAAATACATCGGTGAGTTATTTCTACTAACAAACATATATTTGAAATATTCCGAAAATTGTTGCAATGTAAATGGAACAATCTTAAGTGCAAGTCTTTCATCCTTTTGATTATACCAAACACCAATTCTAAATGTTTCGGCTGTATTGGAATCTATTTTGTTTGCTATAAATACGCCATAGACAGGCTTTGCGCTTTTCATAACAAGATCCGCTACATGTCTTCGCACGGGCTCACCCTCCATAGCTTCCTGTCTTGAATTTGTTGACATTGTAACCTCAACAACTATAAAATAATCTTCAAATTCAAATATCATATCCGGTCTACCGCCCGGTGCCGTACCTATCGGGAGGTAGTCCTGATCTATATTAAATCCCCTTGCTTCATACGGTTTACTCACTGTATGATCTATAGCCAAAAATGCTCTCCACAATACCCATTCAAGATATGCCGCTGCCTCGGATTTCGGAACTTTTATGGAATAATCATCGCTAAGTTCCATCTCCCTACCATTGTTAACGATAAGTAAATTCATATATTCATAAATCTCTTTCCATTCATCAGCCTGTCTGACAGCATATTGTTCTTCCTTATACTTGTCAATATTTCTTTTTAGTATATTTCTTACAAGGTTTATGTTCTTTGCTGAATCAAGTGGAATATCAGGCATTTCATAGGAAATCTTATAATGATTAAGTTCAGTAATTATTTCATGCAAAACCTTGGATGCCATATCCTCATTATCCGTTGGAAGTGGTGCCCCATTACACAATCGTATCAGACGTTCTTTTAAAGGTTCTGTACTTACTACATTTTGGGAGAGTTCAACAGCCATTGCATGATACTCTGGTGACAACATAATCCCTCGTCCGGCACGCTTCACAATTCCTGTTGACACAAGATAGCGTATATTCATGTCT
>USDI01000037.1 GCA_900553305.1 uncultured Lachnospiraceae bacterium | reverse complement strand
ATATTCGGTGCAGTTAGCGTATGCAACCCCTTTTTCTGCATAACATCATAAACCTCTTGAGGCATTTGACCGCTGAATCCCACTTGTCCTAATGTTCCTGGAACCCCTATGCGAAACGGGATAGTCAAATACCAATCTCCCCCTGCTCTTATTTGTTTCCCCCTTAAGTTATATTTTGCTATGGTGTATCTTACCTTTTTAGACTTCTTGAATCCTTCCTTAATGTCAAACGGCGAAGCACCTTGTTCAATCATATTAGGAAGAATTCCAGTCAAAACTATTTGTTTCTCGAAACGCCCCTTGTCGACCTTTATTATATTTTGAACATACTCAGGAAGAGTTGCGTGGAGAGTGCGTTTTGCTACCGCTTGCCAATTAAAATAAACCGCCGCAGTAACAGCATTTACACAAGTTTCCGTAAGTTGGTCAACCATTGAATCGGTAACTTCCGGAAATTGCTGTTTTAGTCCGCTGAGGTCTATTGTAATAGGATTCATCGCTCTCCTCCTCTAATTATTGTATTATCAAAACTTTCTTCTCCCCATTTCTGAGAATCGAAAATGAAATGAGCCTTACGTGCTAAAACATTTATGGGCATTTGACCAGTTTTTCTTACCATTTTTCTAATAGCAATCAATATCCGGATTTCTTACATTTTCACATACTACAACTTAATTTTCTCAAACACCTGATCTTTATCGTCCTGATCAATCCCAAGATACCGCTTTGTAATCTGATAGGAAGAATGATTATAAATATCCATCAGCATTGCCGGAGGCACACTCTGTTTCCACGCATGATAGCCGAATGTTTTTCGCAGGGAATGACAACTGATATGCTCCGGCATTCCTGCATATACGGCCGCCTGTTTGATAATACGATAAGCCTGATATCTGCTTAAAGGCATATCTTTATACTTACGGCTTGCAAAAAGGAACTCATTTGCATGTTTCTGTTTCAGTGAACACTGTTCCAGTGCATGCTGCACTTCTTTATTTATATAAATGGATGTCTGTTTCCCTGTCTTGCTCTCCATTACTTCAATATGCTTCCTGAATTTATTTTTGCCACAATCCCAGACATCCGATACATGCAGCTGCAGGATGTCCGAAATACGCAATGCTGTATTCAGTCCCAGGATAATCAGGGCATAATTCCGTTCCTCCGGAAAAATTTCCAAGTAATACTTTTTAAATTGATTCAGTTGTACCGTTGACCTGATAGGCTGTGTTGTGCTCATATGAACTCCCTTCTCCTGTTCTTTCCGTGATCCATTATACGTCAATTTTCCTATATTCCCTAAATATCCTGAACCATGCCAATTCATAAGTTGCAAGCAACTTATTTCATTGAGGGCTTCGCCCTATAAAAAGAGAATTTCAAATAGCAACATTTGATTACAAAGTGTTGCATCAGGAAACAGCCAGGAGGCTCAGAGGAAACAGGAGGTTTCTATGTTAAGACTAACGGTAAGCACAGAAGAGTATCTGATGATCGGTGACAACATTAAGGTCGTATTCCTTGGAGGAACGAAGAATCATCTGCGAATTATGGTGGATGCTCCCAAAGAGATAAACATCGTACGAAGCTCCACATTGGAGAAACAGATCACCGATCCGGAAGAAAAAGCAAGTCTTCCTAAATACTATGCAGAACCCGAAACGGATCCCAGGTATTTAAAGAAGAAAAAGTCCAGAGTCGTAATCGCTCACGGCAACCTGGATCAGTAACATCGGTAATAGCCGGAAGCTTTGAATATCACAAGTCAGGGCCCGTCTTTGAAGTTCGGGTTTCCGGTTACTATAAAGTAACAAAAAGAAACTATTCACAAAGCAACTGACACAAACGGATTTGTGCCAGTATTACAAGGAGGTAATATTATGGTAGTACAACACAATTTAACAGCAATGAACTCTAACAGAATGTTAGGCGTAACAACCAAGACACAGGCAAAGTCCACCGAGAAGTTATCTTCCGGTTACAAGATTAACCGCGCAGCAGATGATGCAGCAGGTCTTTCCATCAGTGAAAAGATGCGTAAGCAGATCAGAGGCTTAACACAGGCTTCTGCTAATGCACAGGATGGTATTTCCACAGTACAGACCGCTGAAGGAGCTTTAAATGAAGTTCAGGATATGCTTCAGAGAATGAATGAGCTGGCAGTTAAGGCAGCTAATGGAACACAGTCTGAAGATGACAGAAGTTACATCCAGAATGAAATTGATCAGCTGACTACTGAAATCGATCGTGTTGCTGAGACAACCAAATTCAACGAGACATATCTGCTGAAGGGAGATAGATTTGCATCAAAGGAATATTCTTATGCATATGCGGAATTCCAAAATGATGCAGCTGCTTCTGTAACAATGCCTACGACCGCTGATACTGCAACTAAAGCAACACTTAGTATATCTTTTGACAAGGATGCTTCCTCCGCTGACCAGAATGCGATTGCTAACGCAATTAAGAAATCTGGTATTACGGTAAAGGTTACTAAGCATTATGATACTGTTAATAGTAAGCCACTAGATAGTACAGCATCTATTAGTTTAAATGGCGATGCAGCAGGCGTATATAAAGTAGCAGCTGTTAAAGACGATCCTACTAAGTTTGATATTACAACTGCAGACGGAACTAAAGTTGCAACGGTAACGGTTGGAGGCACATTTGACAAGGCTGCTAACGCTGCAGATGATGGAGCATCCGTTACTTCATCTGCAATAACTGCAACAGCTAGTACTGCAGCAACCAAAAAGGGGGAATCTGCAAAATATTATGATAAGGATGGCAATGGTATTGCAGCTAACGCATTAAACAAATATTTCCAAACTGATGCACAGGGCAATATTACTGCAAGAGGAGATGCACCTACTGTATATGATGCAGTTGGTCTTGCTACAACATTAGATGACAAAAATGTAACTTCTACACAGGATATTACAGGCAGTTTAAAGCTGAGTTTACACGTAGGTGCAGATGCTACATCCAATAATCAGATTACTGTAAAATTAGATTCTATGAGTGCTAAAGGACTTGGTGTTAACGGTTTGAAGGTTGATGGCACAGATGATACCAACGCTAAAGGCGCTATCGAAACCATCAAGGAAGCAATTCAGAAGGTTTCCACACAGCGTTCCGCTCTTGGTGCAGTCCAAAACAGACTGGAACACACCATTAACAACCTCGACAATGTTGTTGAGAACACCACAAGTGCTGAAAGCCAAATCCGTGATACTGATATGGCTACAGAAATGGTTAAGTACTCCAACAACAATATCCTGTCTCAGGCAGGCCAGGCTATGCTGGCTCAGGCTAACCAGTCCAATCAGGGTGTACTTGCCTTATTACAGTAATTTCTATGAATAACACTGCATGAGTAAAATTGCATAATTGAGTTGTAAGTAAAGGCGGTTAGGCAAAATACCTGACCGTCTTTTCACACTCCAACTATTCGTAATTTTTCTTTTAATTACATCTTTGCAACAAATCATTTACTGTATTTTCGTCATATTACACAAAAAGCCTGTCAAACAAGGCAAATGAGCAGGGTCAAATTCCTTATAATCTTGTACCCCATTATTTCAATCCCGATATTTCTATTTGGTAACTATTCAGAGCCTTTATTTGTAATTACATCCACTACCAGTTCAGACAATGAGACATCATAAGCAGACCTTTCGCAAGGCTTTCGTCAGGAGATCTGCGCCAGCTGCCGGCACCGAGCATACTGTCTGAGTCCGCAGGACGAGTTTATGCGAATGCCGGCTAATCAGCGCGCAGATCGAGTAGAAAACGACGCGTGTCTGCGATGATGTCTCCTGGCTGAGCGTCCCGTATTTCAAATACTAACTATTACCCACCTATTATAGACTATGTATATTTTTATATCTATTCCCCCTCCAAATATGTTATACTCTAATCAAGTATACCATCCGTGGTATTCTTGTCCATTTTACCCATAATGGCACAACACTACCGCACTTACCCAATATTAAGGAGTTAAACATTATTTTATGAACACCAAAGTTTTACACACCCTGGAATACGACAAAATTATTCAATTACTCATAGACAAAGCAACCTCCAATCCCGGACGGGAACTGTGCCGCAAGCTCATTCCCTCCACAGATTTATCCGCGATTGAAGAAGCCCAGCAGGAAACGAGTGATGCACTCTCCATGCTGCTTACCAAGGGTTCCACTTCCTTCGGAGGCAACAAGGATCTGCAGTTTGCGATCAAGAGTCTGGAGATCGGCTCTGCACTCTCCATTCCGGAACTTCTCGGCATCGCAGGTCTTCTCCAGAATACCGCCCGCATCAAATCCTATGGACGTAAAGCCCGTGAGGAGGATGCCGATACCTCATTGACACCCTACTTCGCAGCGTTGGAACCACTTACCGGAGTATCCGGGGAAATCAGCCGCTGTATTCTGTCCGAAGAGGAAATCGCAGACGATGCCAGTCCGAAGCTGAAATCTATCCGCCGTTCCATCGCCTTAACCGGAGATAAAATTCACTCCCAGTTGAACAGCATGGTGAACGGTTCCTACCGGACCTACCTGCAGGACAACGTTATTACGATGCGTAACGACCGCTACTGCATTCCCGTCAAAGCGGAGTACAAGGGACAGGTCAAAGGTATGGTGCACGATCAGTCCTCGACCGGTTCTACCTTTTTTATTGAACCGGAAGCCATCGTCAACCTCAACAACCAGTTGAAGGAGCTTTCCATTCAGGAAAAGGAAGAGATCGAAGCCATTCTCTTTTCCTTAAGCATGCTCTGCGCTGAACATACCGAAGAGCTGGCCCGTAACCAGCAGTTAATGACGCAGCTTGACTTTATTTTTGCCAAGGCTTCCCTTGCACTTGACTTAAATGCTACGAAACCCATTTTTAATACCGATCACTATATCCAGATCCGGAAAGGACGGCATCCGCTCCTTCCTGTAAAAAAGGTGGTCCCGATCGACATCCATCTCGGAAAGGATTTTGACCTTTTGGTCATCACCGGTCCCAATACCGGCGGTAAAACCGTAAGCTTAAAAACCATCGGACTGTTTACCCTCATGGGACAGGCCGGCCTTCATATTCCTGCGCTGGACCGTAGCGAGCTTTCTATTTTTACGGAAGTATTTGCAGACATTGGTGACGAGCAGAGCATTGAGCAGAGCCTCAGTACCTTCTCCTCACATATGACCAGCATTGTTTCCATCCTGCAGAAGGCCGATGCGGATTCCCTGTGCCTGTTCGATGAACTTGGTGCCGGAACCGACCCGACCGAAGGCGCCGCCCTTGCAATTGCAGTTCTTAACTACCTGCATGAGCGCGGGATCCGCACGGTTGCCACTACCCATTACAGTGAGCTTAAGGTCTATGCACTTTCTACCGATTTTGTGGAGAACGCCTGCTGTGAATTTAATGTGGATACCCTTTCTCCCACTTACCGTCTGTTAATCGGCGTTCCCGGAAAAAGTAATGCCTTCGCTATTTCCAAAAAGCTTGGGCTTCCGGATCACATCATCGAAGCAGCAACCGCACAGATCGGTACACAGGATAAAAGCTTTGAAGACCTGCTCTCCGATCTTGAGGAAAGCCGGATCACCATTGAAAAGGAACGCCGCGAAATTGCTTCTTATAAGGAAGAAATCAAAGCACTCCGTGAAAAGCTACAACAGAAGAATGAAAAAATTGATATGGCAAAGGACCGTATTTTACGTGAAGCCAATGAACAGGCGCGTGAAATTCTGCAGGATGCCAAGGAGACCGCCGATGAAACCATCCGGATTTTCCAGAAAGCCGGTCCCAATGTTTCTCTGAAGACACTGGAAAAGGAACGGGAAAAGCTTCGTGGCGAAATTGGCAAAAAGAATGACAAACTGGCACTGAAAACGGCTCCCACAAAATCCGGAAAAAAGGTCAGAGTCGAAGACCTCAAAATCGGCGACACTGTGAAAATCCTCTCCATGGGACTTGTCGGAACCGTCAGCACGCTTCCCGATCACAAGGGAAACCTGTTCGTACAGTGCGGCATCATGCGCTCCCAGGCAAATGTGAAAGACCTTGCTTACGGGGAAGCCAAAGCAGAACCTGAGAAGCCGGTTTTACAGAGAACCCATACCGGAAGTGTGAAGATGTCCAAGTCCATGCACGTTTCCGCTGAAATCAATCTTCTTGGCAAAACCGTGGACGAAGCCCTTGCCGAGCTTGATAAATATCTGGACGATGCCTACCTTGCACACCTCTCTTCCGTCCGTGTTGTACACGGCAAAGGAACCGGTGCTCTCCGGAGTGCCGTGCAAAGCCATTTGAAGCGCATTAAATATGTGAAGAGCTACCGGCTCGGAGAATATGGAGAGGGAGATGCCGGTGTCACCATCGTCACCTTTAAGGAGTAATGCGAAAAGTACGAAAATATTTGAACTACATATTTTAATGATTTATCAGTGGTTATGAGATAAATCATTTCAGGAAAGGTAAGAATGATATATGGCTGCTAAACAGAAAATTTTAATTGTAGATGATGACAACAATATCGCAGAGCTGATTTCCCTTTATCTTACGAAAGAATGCTTTGAAACCATGATCGCGGGAGACGGCGAGACTGCTCTTACACTGGCAGACAGCTTTGCGCCGAACCTGATTCTGCTTGACCTCATGCTTCCGGGTATCGACGGTTATCAGGTCTGCCGTGAAATCCGTTCGAAATCATCCATTCCGATCATCATGCTCTCTGCCAAAGGCGAGATCTTTGATAAGGTTCTTGGACTGGAGCTCGGAGCCGATGACTATATGGAAAAGCCTTTTGACTCCAAAGAACTGGTGGCCCGTGTCAAGGCCGTTTTGCGCCGCTACAAACCGGCTGCTGCCGCACCGGAGGCAGCGGATATCCGCTGTGTGGAATATCCGGATCTGATTATCAATCAGACCAACTACTCCGTCATCTATATGGGACGCACGATTGAAATGCCACCGAAGGAACTGGAGCTTCTGTACTTCCTTGCTTCTTCCCCGAACCATGTATTTACCCGTGAGCAGCTTCTTGACCAGATCTGGGGATATGAATACATCGGCGATACCCGTACCGTTGACGTACATATCAAGCGTCTGCGTGAAAAGATCAACGATCACGAGCACTGGCGGATCGCGACCATATGGGGCATCGGCTACAAGTTCGAAACGAAATAATCCATGAACGCTTATCGATGATAAGCAGTGAGGCATTTATGAAAAAAACACTTTATCTCAAATTTATTCTGGCATACATCATCTTCGGATTTTTTGGCTTCATGGTCGTTGCCACCTTCGTAAGCAGTATGACTATGGAGCATCTGAAGCGTGAAAAAGCAGATGCATTATATAAGGAAGCAACACTGATTGCCAACACATTTGCCTCTGACCTATACAACAATGAAACCACTATGGAAAGTGTGCAGGATCAACTTGATGCACTGGATACTTACCTTTCAGCTTCCCTGTGGATTATTAATCCTTCCGGACGTCTGGTGCTTAGTTCCTCCGAACCGATTAATGTCGAAAACGAGATTGTCATTGAAAACTTTGATCCAACCATCACGGAAGGCTCCTATTATACCGTCGGATATTTCTTTGATACCTTTACCGAAGAACAGCTGAGTGTCTTTGCTCCGATTACTTCCGATTTCAAGGTACGCGGATATGTGGTCATTCACTATCCGGTGAGTAACCTTACGGCATCCTGCAACAGTCTGCTGAACATTTCCTATATTATGCTCATCATTCTGTTTTTACTCTCACTGATTATTCTGATTTTTTTTACGGAACTGGTCTATCTGCCCCTGCGCAAAATTACGAAGGCAACCGAGCAGTATGCTTCCGGTAACATGCACTATGAATTCCAGATCGACAGTGAAGACGAAATCGGATATCTGGGTGCAACCATTTCCTATATGGCAGGTGAAATTGCCCGTTCCGAGGATGATCAGAAGAAGTTCGTGGCTAACGTTTCCCATGACTTCCGCTCTCCGTTAACCTCAATCAAGGGCTATCTGGAAGCGATGCTCGATGGCACAATTCCTCCTGAGCTTTACGAGAAATATCTGAACATTGTTTTGAACGAAACCGAACGTCTCCGTAAGCTTACAAACAGCCTGCTGACCTTAAATAATCTGAACACAAAGGGTATGTTGTTAGATATCAGCCGCTTCGACATCAATGCGGTCATCCGTAACACGGCTGCCTCCTTCGAGGGTACCTGCAAGCGGAAAATGATTGCAATCGAACTCATCCTCACTGGGGACGAGCTTTATGTCAAAGCCGATGTCGGCAAGATCCAGCAGGTATTGTATAACCTCCTCGATAACGCCATCAAATTCAGCCACGAGGATTCCATTATTAAGATTGAAACCACTGAGAAGCACAATAAAGTATTTGTATCCGTAAAAGACAATGGTATTGGTATTCCCAAGGACGAATTGAAGCAGATCTGGGAACGTTTTTACAAATCGGATCTGTCCCGTGGTAAGGATAAAAAGGGAACCGGTTTAGGACTTTCCATTACCCGGGAAATCATCCGTTCCCATGGCGAAAACATTAATGTCATCAGCACGGAAGGGGTTGGCTCGGAATTCATTTTTACCCTCCCGGTTGCCCCGGATGAAGAGGAAGAAGATTAACATTTTACACTTATCAGCAAATACTATCCGTAATATTACTCACAGAAAGAAGGAAAGACATGCATATCATTTTACACCAGCCGGAGATTCCGGCAAATACCGGAAATATCGGAAGAACCTGTGTCGCTACAGGCACAGATCTTCATTTAATCGAGCCTCTTGGCTTCCAGCTTAACGAAAAGTCCATTAAGCGTGCCGGCATGGATTACTGGGAGCACCTGAATGTGACCCGTTATATTAATTTCGAGGATTTCAAATCCCAGCATCCGGGTGCAAAAATCTGGATGGCTACCACCAAGGCACAGCACGTCTACACAGATGTTTCTTTCGGACCGGATGATTATATTATGTTTGGAAAGGAAAGCGCCGGTATTCCGGAAGAAATTCTGATAGAATATCCTGATACGTGCATCCGGATCCCGATGTTACCCATGATCCGGTCGTTGAATTTATCAAATTCGGTATCGATCGTTTTATACGAAGCACTCCGTCAGCAGAACTTTGAAAGCATGCAGCTTACCGGAGAGCTTCACCGTCTTCACTGGTCGGATTCTGCTATGAAAGCAGAGTAAATGCACGAATATTATACAATTGGAGTACCTTATGAGACAGACTGGAATTTTAACCAAAGCAAAGAAGAAATTTATTGGAGATAAAGCCTTTTACCGTTATCTGATTTTCCTCGCCTTTCCGATGATTGTCCAAAACGGAATCACAAGCTTTGTCAGTTTTTTAGATAACATTATGGTCGGACAGATCGGAACGGAGCCCATGTCCGGCGTTGCCATTGTAAATCAGTTATTTTTCGTATTTAATATCTGCATCTTTGGAGGCGTCTCCGGTGCAGGTATTTTCAGTGCACAGTTTTTCGGAAAAGGAGACTACGAGGGACAGAAATATACCTTCCGTTTCAAATTGTACGCCTGTCTGCTGATCACTGCGATTGCCTGTGTGCTGTTTCATTTCTTGGATGAACCGCTCATTTCCCTCTACTTAAATGACGGAGGTTCTGTCGGCAATACCCGGCTTGCCCTGTCCTATGGCAAAGAATATCTCGCCATCATGATCTTTGGTCTGCTCCCCTTTGCCGTTTCGCAGACCTATGTAAGCACGATCCGTGAAACCGGACAGACCTTCGTGCCGATGGTTTCCGGTATTGTTGCGGTGATTACCAACCTGGTACTTGATTATGTACTGATTTTCGGTGCCTTCGGAGCCCCTGCGCTCGGCGTAGCCGGAGCTGCCATCGCCACTGTAATTGCCCGTTACACGGAATGTCTGATTGTTGTTATCTGGGCTCACCGCCATCCGGATAAGAATCCTTATCTTATTGGTGTGTATAAAGGATTACGCATCCCCGGATCCATTCTTGCCGATATTTTCCGTAAGGGACTGCCCTTAATGTTTAATGAAATGCTGTGGGCGGTTGGCATGGCCGTCATCGTACAATGCTATGCTGTACGGGGTCTTGAGGTGGTTGCTGCGCAGAATATTTCCTCCACAATTTCCAATCTGTTTAACATTGTTTATCTGCAGCTTGGAAACTGTATTTCGATTGTGGTTGGTCAGAAATTGGGAGCTGGTCAGCTCGAGGAAGCAAGGGATGCCGATAATAAGATCATCTTCTTTGATGTGGCGTGTTGTGCCTGTATCTCTGTCATTATGATCCTGCTCGGCGGTCTTTTCCCTGAAATCTATAAGACAGAACCCGGCATCAAGGCTCTTGCCAAAAACTTCATTATTATTTCTGCAATGGCGATGCCTCTGTGTGCCTTCTCCCACTGCAGCTATTTTACCCTGCGTTCCGGCGGCAAAACCATCGTCACTTTCCTGTTTGACAGTGTTTATACCTGGGTGGTCATGATTCCCTATGCCTTCGTTCTATCACGCTTTACCACGCTTTCCATCACGATGGTATTTTTCCTTGTCAGCTTTACAGAAATCATCAAGGTCATCATCGGCTTCTTTATGATTAAGAGTAATGTCTGGCTGCAGAATATTGTGAATTCTTATTGACCGGATGATCAATCCTCATTCAGATTCTTCTGCTGTTCCTGTTCTTTACGGAGTTCCTTTTCTGCCTTGTTGCGGATACGGAGCTCTTTAAAGAACTGTGTCAGCATATGGGAGCATTCTTCTTCCAAAATTCCCCTTGTCACCTTCACCTGATGATTAAACTCAGGCATTTCCAGAATATTTAAGATGGATCCTCCGCAGCCTGCCTTCGGGTTCATACTGGCCATAACCACTTCATCGATTCTTGCCTGTACAATTGCCCCGGCGCACATCTGACAGGGCTCCAGCGTCACATACAGCGTACATTCCTCAAGCCTCCAGTCACCTAATTTCCTGCTTGCCTTATTGATTGCGGTAATTTCCGCATGCGCCAATGTATTTTTATCCGTATTCCGACGGTTATATCCTCTTCCGATAATTTTTCCTTCATGTACGATCACACAGCCAATCGGCACTTCGCCTAACGCATAGGCCTTCTTTGCCTGCCGCAAAGCTTCCTTCATATACTTTTCCTGTTCAGTTAATTGTGTTTTCACAAAAATCTCCTATCTGTAACTGTTCAGAGCCATGCAAAATCTGATAAATATAATTGAATTATCTGCATCTATACTCCGCTCAATCCACGCAGATGAATCTTCCCTTCCATTTCCGGAATTCGGTTCAGGCACTCCGCAATACTTTTGATCTCTGTTTCCTCATAAGCACGAAAAATCATGCCCTTTTCCACAGATCCATCCATTTCTGCAATGAGTTGTCCACTGTCCTCAAACTGTTGTAGGTAATAGGCAGGGCTTCCTGCAATCCACGCACAGATCTCCTGAAGATCCTCTAAGGTATGAAACTCCTTCACAACGGTTGTCCGGAATTCATAAGGGATTCTGGAATTTTTAAGCAGTTCCACGGACTGCTGCACAGCCTTCACCGGAAAAGACTTTCCGGGTTCTTCTCCGGCCGCTCCTTCTCCTGTAAGTCCCGTTGTTTCCTGATATTTTCCGGGCGCATTCTTAATATCCATTGCCACATAGTCAA
This sequence comes from uncultured Lachnospiraceae bacterium, assembly GCA_900553305.1. Lineage (GTDB taxonomy): Bacteria > Bacillota > Clostridia > Lachnospirales > Lachnospiraceae > Suilimivivens. The sequence continues at coordinate 3,131 of USDI01000037.1, read as the reverse complement.
TCTGCTTTTTGGCAATCAGCTCCTCCAGCATATGTGGATGGGAACCGTTTGTATCCAGTTTTACGGCCAGCCCCAATTCCTTAATTTGCTGAATAAAGTCCGGAAGGTCCTGCTGAATTGTCGGTTCTCCACCGGTAATACAAACACCTGACAAAATATTTTTGCGTTTTTTAAGGAACGCCAGAACATCCTCTTCCGTATAATGCTCCTGTGTCAGCGGGCTTAACACCAGCCCTCCGTTATGACAGAACGGACAACGAAAATTGCAGCCTCCGGTAAATACCGTTGCTGCAACTCTTCCAGGATAATCCAATAATGTTGTTTTATTTAAACCGCTGATTAACATCGTATAACTCCCATTGACAAAGAATCGAAAAACACATATACTAAATAGGTCTGAACCGTGCAGCTTTTGTTTGTAAGGAGCTGCTATGGCTGCCCAGAGTAAGTGGCGTTAACGATTGGGTCTTACGCAATGGAAACTGCGAACCGTGTCAGGTTGGGAACAAAGCAGCACTAAGCAGAACCTTCCATGTGCCGTAAGGGTGCCTGATCTCAGTTAACTGCTTTGGTAACGCGTAGCAGTTCCTTATGGACAAAGCGCACGGTTTTATTAATTTCTGCGTGCCGCTTTCTTTGCATTCTTCATTTTATACATTTCCTGATCGGCTGCTTCAATTATCTCTTCAATATCCAGATCCGGAGTCGGCTCCACAATAGTGTAACCCATACTTGCTTCCAGTGTATACTCGTGATTCGAGGTTGCATTATAATTCTCAATGCCGGTCTGAATCTGTGAAATGTAATTCTTTGCGTCCGCATCCGTGTATCCCTTGGACAAAATAACGAATTCATCTCCGCCGTACCGCATCAGAAGCTCACCATGCTTACGCACCTGATTCAATACATTCGCCATTGCCTTAATATAAGCATCACCTTCATCATGCCCATACTGGTCATTGACCTTCTTCAAGCCATCCAGATCAAGGAACAACACGAATAAAGGCTTGCCGCGGTCACGTGCCTCTTTGACAATTGCAGAAGAGAACTTGAAAAATCCCGCACGGTTAAAAATGCCGGTCAGTGTATCATATACCCACATACGATTCAGTCTTTCAACCATCGCATTCATGACCTCCTGCTTCCGTACACTCTCTAATGCATTGTTAATATTCATAATGAATAAGTGAAACCAGGAGCTGTCAATCAACAGACGGCTCTTTCCCAATACACAGTATCCATAGGTTCTTTCCTGATAATGTACGGGCACAATGGTATAAAGCCTGCCGCCAGCGTGCTCTTTATATTTCTCCGGAAGTAACTCATTCACATGAAAACGTCCGTATGTCTCAAAATGTCCATTCCGATAAGCAATCGGAACCGTCGCATCCTTCGGATAGGTCAGTAAATCCATATTTCCGGCCTCTGTGTTCAGCTGAGACATAATATCCGTATTGATCGAATTGGTATTGTATCCCAGACAGAGATAAAACTCCTCTGGGTCTAACATGGCAACATATTTACGAATCTTCTCAAACAGATCCTTCTGCGTTTCCACACCAACAAAATCTGCGGAAGATGCCTTAATAATCTCGGTAAAGGTGGTAATTTCAACACGATCCTGTGCAAGCTTTCTGCGTAGCTCAGCAAAATCCTCCTTCGTATCACACTTACATCCACAGCTCTCTGCAAACACCGGCCAGGAAAGCAGCTGCTCATTTCCAATCTTCGGCTTGCCGGCAATCTCATCCATCAGATAAGTGTATGCTTTACGCCCAAGTTCCTCCTCCGGACGCTGTACGCTTGTAATACGGGGTGCATGATTCTGTGCCTCATAAATATTATCATATCCGGTAATCATAATATCTTCCGGAATACGGTATCCTCTCTTTTCAAGCTCATATAATGCCCCCAGTGCCATCTCATCATTGGCTGCCATTATGGCATCGGGCATATCCAATCCGCAATCTGCAAAAAACTCGACAGCCTCCATACCGCTCTTCGGATGGTAATCACCAAAGTAAATGCGATGCTCCTCCACTTCAATTCCGTGCTCCTTCAGAGCCTTCTTATAGGCCTTCAGACGACCTTCTCCGTCAGAATTTCCCTGCGGACCGGAGATAAAGTTGATCGTCTTCGCTCCATGCTTTTCAACAAGATGATTGATCAGCAGTGTGATCCCATTGTCGTTCTCCATGCTAAGAGTCGGCATACCCTCAACTTTCAGAGTCAGATTAACACAGGGTACTTCGGCATCATGCACATTCTGAAAAATATTCGCAATCGTCTCAGCATTATATAACGTATCACCATGAATAATGACACCATCGTAGTTCGTAAAATCGGGGAGCTTATAGATTTCTATCTCTCCGGTAATAAACTGTGTTGTTGAATAAGACCACACATCACAACAAAACACATAAATGTCCGTCTGATCTTCTTTTGCCTTCTCTATAATTCCATTTAGAATCCGTTTTTGGCTGTCAAAACGGATTCCCCCCATAATAACCGCAATTTTCATAGCAAACCCTCTATCGTAAGCTAGTTCTTTTTTACTATTTCCATTATACAATTCTATGACACGATTCGCAAGTAATAACCAAATTTTCCATTATTTGACTTTCCATCACACCAGAACTTCGGAAAACCAAACATCTCTGCAACAAGCTTTTCCTTCTCATAATACACACCGGGTACTCCTACTCCAAACTGCTTTATCTTTTCATCTGTCCGAAATAGCAATAAGTACCCGTAATTCATCAGTCCATGCACCAAAAAGCTGTTCTGCAGGATATGCTTGATCGACTCCGGAAGTAACGCAAACTCTCCCTTATTGACACGATAGACCTCTCCCAGGTCCCTGCAGGACTCTACCCTGTGACAGGATTTGCGCACCAGCTCCCATTCCTGATCAAGCTGATGACCGTTGTCTTCTCCGGCTGTCTGACTGTGTAGTTTCCTTTGCTGCTCCTCCTTTTCCTGTCTATCCTCCTCCATTTCGCTCTCTGTAGCAGTAACCGGTAACTCCTGTTCTTCTATTCTATCTGCATTCGAATCTGCTGGCATTTCCACTTCTTCTGCATTTTCTTCTATATTTTTTCCCATATCCTTTTCCTGCCTATGAGTTTCTG